>JBLNEJ010000553.1:0-5505 GCA_050262535.1 Clostridia bacterium | reverse complement strand
CGCATCTCAATTTGATCACATGTGCCGGCCATTTTGACAAAAAACGCCAGGAGCATGAACGCAGGCTGGTCGTTTTTTAGGAGCTGGCGGCTGAAAAGCCATGACTTTGTTTATTACGTATTGACCATATACGTTTTATACGGAAACCCCAAGCCAAAGCCTTTCTCCAGTTCATTCCAAACCAATTGAGCATCGAACGTCTTTTCGCCTTTTTTGAACCCTTTGATCAGATTCGATTTGCCCGTTTCCATCAGTTTTTTCACATTGGTAACGGTAATGTTTTTGCCCAAAAGCTTCTTTGGCACCGTAACCTTGCAGCGTGTCTTGGCATAATTGGAGCAGCCGTAAAAGGAGCCTTTGTCGACAAGATTGCCTCCGCATACACGGCAAGACGCTACGGTTTTCCCGATGCTAAACTTGGAAGGGCGTGTCGGTAACGCTTCACGATCAATGCTGTCCAGCTTCCATCCTGCGGACTGCTCTACAGCATCCTGCACAATTTTGACGGCCAGCTTTTTTACCTGCTCCATGAATACTTCGCTCGATGCTTCACCCTGACCAATTTCGGCCAAACGTTGCTCCCAGCGTGCGGTCATTTCCGGTGACGCCAAAATTTTGTCGCCAATCACATCAATCAGAAGATTTCCTTTTGGCATCGCATACACCTGGTTTTTCTTCACCTCGATATATTTGCGATCCTTGAGCATCGTAATGATGCCGGCGCGGGTTGCTTCTGTCCCCAATCCTTCGGTTTTCATCAGCACCTTTTCCAGCTCCTGGTTGTCCAGGTGCTTCCCCGCTGTTTTCATCAACGTAATCAATTGTCCTTCTGTATACCTCTTGGGAGGTTGGGTTTTGCTTTCCTTCACCTTCACTTTGTCAACGTTGCCCCTCTCCCCTTGCTCGATCGGTGGGAGCTGTTGTTCTTTCTCCTGCTCGTCTCCGTCTTCATTGAACAATATCCGTCGCCATCCCGCTTGTACCTGTACGCTTCCCTTGCTTACAAACTGCGCGCGTTCATCCACCAGCGTATGAATCGTCGTATAGTCATAAATCGCCACATCATGGTGCGCAGCGATCAAGCGGCGTGCGACCAGATCATACAGCTTGCGTTCATCGTCAGCCAGCTTTGCCAAATCCGGCACCTGTTCGGTTGGAATAATCGCATAATGGTCTGTCACTTTTTTTTCATTCACATACCGCCGATTGTTCAGAAGCGATTTCGTCGGAGTCGGAAAAAAAGACTGATAGTCCACTTTTCGGCTCAGCTTTTGCAAAATTTCAGGGAATGTTTTGGCTTCCCCAGCCGTCACGAAGGCTGAGTCTGATCGTGGGTATGACAAATACCCTTTTACGTAAAGACGTTGCGCTGTATCCAGTGTCTTTTTCGGCGGAAATTTGTACAGCTTGTTCATCGTTGCCTGAAGGGCCGACAGGTTGAACAAATAGGGTGGCTGGTACTCCTTGCGCTCCCGGATTACCTCTGCGGCAACTGCAGGCTTTTTTTGGCAAAAAGCCGCGATTTTCTCGGCCAACTCGGGGTTGTCGATACGGGACTCGCCATCCTTTTGCCAAACGCCTTCATACGTCTTCCCTTCCATGTTAAATCGGGCGATTACTTCCCAAAACGGCTCCGACTTGAAATTGGCTATTTCCCGCTCGCGCTTGACGACAAGAGCAAGCGTCGGCGTCTGGACGCGTCCCGCCGAAAACACGTCGGAAATCCCTTTTTCCTTGAGCAAAATGGTATAAATGCGCGACGCGTTCATCCCGATCAACCAGTCGGCACAAGCCCTGGAGTACGCCTCGTAATACAAATTGCGCGTATCGGTCTCCATGAGCAAATTGGAAAATCCATCGATAATTGCTTTCTCGGTCAACGATGAAATCCAGAGGCGCTTCATCGGCTTCCTCGCCCCCGTCATTTGAACGGCGGTTCGAATGATCAGCTCCCCTTCGCGTCCAGCGTCACCGGCATGAATGATTTCCTTTACCTCCGGCCGCTTCACCAGTTGCTTGATGATGGCAAACTGCTTTGCCTTCGAGCGCATCACCTGATAGCGAAATTGTCCCGGAATGATCGGAAGCGATTGAATCGTCCACTTTTTCCAAGCCGGATCGTATGCCTCCGGTGCAACCAGCTCGCATATATGACCGACAGCCCACGTCACGTAAGCTCCCTTCGGGAAGAGTGCGTTTGGTAGAATTTCGATAAAGCCTTGCTGCTTTTTATGTACAAACGGAGAAGCCAGCTTGGCGCCCTGGTCTGGTTTCTCGGCAATGATCAGTTTCATAGTCAGAACGACTCCTCATCTTTAGTCTATTCATTATACCAGAACATACATCCGCCATATGAGACAATCCTGTCGGCTATTCATGGATTTTTGCGAAGACGGGGGTTTGAACCGTTTCTCTCTTGTCTGTTCTTGCATTTGATATCAGTAGCTTGTATGAAAGTGAGGTGATCGCTATGTCTACCCAAAGAAGGAGAAGGAGACGAAGAAGATTCGATACCGTTGAAATTGTCTTCCGTCGCGTTTTGATCGGCGGCAGACGCTTCCGCATCATCACCGCCGTTTTCGTTCGTGGCAGCGCACGTCCGTGCCGGAGTTTGTTAATGGTTGGCGACCGAGTTGGCCCCGCAGTCAGGTGCTTGCTGAATAACGGCTTCCGTCTCATTTTCCGCGGAACCAACACACTCATTTTCCGCCGCAGACGCTAACGCCGTAGCGTAAGAAACCACGCTCGGCCCGCTTTTGGGGTTTATCGTCGACAAATTAAAAAATCCTTCTTCCTGAAAGACGATTTCAGGAAAGAAGGATTTTTTTACACGGCGTTATTGCTATGCTCGACCTGCTGCTACAAAATGAGTGTCCCACCAGCCGCTGGCCATATCACTGTAAGTGACGCCGCCTTTTCCATACGTATGGAGAATTTTGTTGTTGCCGGCATAAATGCCGACGTGGCCAATCCGATTGATCGAATCCGGACTATATTTCATCGTTGCTTTCGTAGAGAAAAAGACCAGGTCCCCAACCTGCAAGTCATTACGCGAAATGTGCGTTACTTTTTGGTACTGTGATCGTGCACCGCCACGGCCCAGGTCGATGCCCGCTCCTTCACGATAAGCCCACATGGTAAACTCGGAGCAGTCCATCGTACTTTTATCGAAACGGCTTGATCCGTATTGGTAGGGGGTCCCCATATATTTCTCGCCGGCCTGGATGATTTTTTCCCCCATACCGTTTGCATTCGTACTTGTGAAATCAGTTGAATTGGCGGAATCTTGGGTCGGAAGCGCTGCAGATTGTCCTTGACCCGTTTGGTTGATTGTTTTTTCGGTTGATTGTCCAAGAGTTTGATGCTGTGGATGACTCCGGTGATGGTGATGATGCTTCGTTTCTGCATGGGCTTGTCCCCCTACGAATGGCGACGCAAGCATGAGCACTGCCAGTGCCCCGGTCAATTTCAATCTATGGTTCATCATTGCTCTCATCCTCCTTGGTTTGCTGTATCATTTCTACAAGATTCATGGTACAGGACCATTCTGAGAGGATCATTAAAGGAAACGAAGAATTCTCCTATTTTCCGATGATAAACTGCTTAGAAATTAAACGTCACCTTCATCAAAAATCCCCCTGCCTGCGGATTGCTTACAGACAGAGGGATCAGGACATCTACACTTGCGAGGAAATCGATTGGACAGGTTGAACCGTACTTTTCTCGCCCAAGCGACGCTGGATAACGTACAGACGTACAAACAGACAAATGGCACCGGCAGCGAGTCCCGTAATCAATCCGATCCAATAGCCAAACGCCTCCAAATCCGTGTAAGCGGCGAGTGCATAGCCGACTGGCAAGCCAATTACCCAGTAGCTGACGATCGCCACAACGAACGTCACATTGACATCCTTATAACCGCGCAGTGCCCCTTGTATGGGGGACGCAATCGCATCGGACATCTGGAAGAAAATCGCATACAACAGAAATTGCTGGGTTAACGCAAGAACCCCGGAATCAATCGTGTACATGGCGGCAACCTGCTGATTATAAAGCAAGAGAAACGCTGCGCAAAGGCAAGCCAGCCCTGCTGCCAGTCCAATGCCAAGAAAGCTGTATTGCCGTGCATCGCGCGGACGCTTTGCCCCGACCTCATATCCGACCAAAATCGTCAGTGCTGATGCTATGCTGTATGGGATCATGTAAAGAAACGAGGCAAAGTTGATTGCCGCCTGGTGGGCTGCAATCGTCGTTGTGCTATAGCCGCTCATCAGCAGGGTGACGACTGCAAATACACCAACCTCAAGAGAAATCGCCAGCCCGATCGGAATCCCGATGCGAAGCAGTTCTTTCCATTGAGCAAACGAGATGCGCGGCATTTGCTGAAACAACCGATAGCTGGAAAACGACTCCGAGCGAAACACAAACAAAAACGAGAGCGCGATGATGACCCAGTACGTAATCGCGGAAGCAACCCCTGCACCGACTCCCCCCATTTGAGGAAACCCGAACTTCCCAAAAATGAACAAATAGTTGAGCACGACATTGACCGGTAGAGCTGCAAGCGAAATGATCATCGTGACGCGGGTATGCCCGTGTGCATCAATAAAGCTGCGGAAAACCGTATAGGCAAACAATGGAAAGATGCCAAAAGAGAGCGCCAGCAAATAATGGAACGCAACGCCCCGCACGCTGTCTTCCAAGTCCATCAGTCCCAAAATCGTCCGCAGAAAAAACACCCCGAGCAAAACGACGAAGGTCGATAAACCGACGCTAACATATAGAGCCTGCAAAAATGCGCCGGGAATCTTCTCCTTGCGATTGGCACCGAGATGCTGGGCGATAATCGGCGTCACCGCGACCAAAATCCCGGTCAAGCCTGCACTGACCGGCGCCCAGATGCTTGAACCAATCGCAACGCCAGCCAGATCAACGGAGCTGGCATGTCCGGACATGACCGTATCAAAAAAGTTCATGGAAAACAAGGCAAGCTGCGTAATGAGAACCGGCAGCAGAATGGACAGCATTTGACGAATTTTTTGGGAGTACGTATAGGTTTGTTTCATTGTTCGATCCTCTCCTTACTACAGGAGAGTGTAATGTCTATGGTTACTATAGAGTCAAGGGGCGATTCGAACTTGAAGTTCCCATAACGTGTGATCCATATGTTCATTCGTCGGCAAAGAAATGACATACACCTCGTAAATTTCTCCGATTGTCTCGATCCCGTGCTTTTCGACATACTGTCGCAGCTGGTCATAGTACTTAATATACTCCCGATAGGAGTCCTCAATCGTCAATGACAGGTACGTTCCGGCCGGAATCGTATCCGCTTCGTATCCAGCGGGTGCTTCCTGCGCGGCCGTGACAAACATCTTGATGACTTCGCACTGGCCCCGCTCAAGCCAGGCTTGGCGCGAGCTGGCGATTCCGGTTTGCAACGAAAGAAACGACGGAATTGTATCAAAGCTGTTCATCAGCTCTCGATACATCAAATCAAACGCC
>JBLNEJ010000552.1:0-6480 GCA_050262535.1 Clostridia bacterium | reverse complement strand
GCTTGCATCGCGAAGAAACTCCGTGCGGCCAATTTCCAGCCAGTTTACATAGTTCGTATGATAGACCACGCCCATCTGGTCCGTTTCGCTGTAGCGGACGCGGAAACGGATGGCTTTGATGATCTTCTCTTGCTCTGTCAATGGAGTACCCCCCTACAGGACGCGCGCAAGTCCGGTATAAATATGGCCGCGCTCGGAATCAACCGTAACAACCAGGCCTTCCTTCAGCGCCTCTGTCGCACGGTTTACACCCACGATCACCGGCACGTTCAGGTTCAGGCCGACAATCGCCGCATGTGACGTCAGACCGCCCTCTTCGGTAATGACAGCTGCCGCACGTTCAAACGCAGGAACCATTTCCAAATCGGTCCCATACGTGACGAGGATTGCGCCATCCTCCATTTTTTCCAGTGCTTCCTTGGCATTGTTGGCGATGATAACCTTGCCGGTAACCACCTTGCGGCCGATGCCGTGCCCACGGGCAATGACATCGCCGATTACATGGATTTTCATAATATTGGTTGTCCCTGTTTCACGCACGGGTACGCCTGCCGTAATGATGACGAGATCGCCATGGCGGACCATGCCGGAATGAACCGACTCGCGGACGGACATTTCCAGCATTTCATCGGTAGTATGTGCCATCGGTGCCAACAGTGGATAGACGTTGTTGACCAAAGACAAACGGCGGGAAACGCTGGCATGCGGCGTAACCGCGATAATTGGTGCCTTCGGACGGTATTTGGATACCATGCGTGCGGTATGTCCGCTTTCTGTTGGCGTGATGATCGCAGCTGAATCAAGGTCGAGTGCGGCGTTGGCAACCGCCTGGCTGATCGCCTCGGTGATCGTCACCTGCTTGCGCATCGCTTGCAGCTGGAAAATTTCCCGATAGTTCAATTCCTGCTCGGTTCTCACCGCAATACGGTCCATCGTGGCCACCGATTCCACCGGATATTTCCCTGCTGCTGTCTCTCCCGAAAGCATGATGGCATCGGTGCCGTCAAAGATGGCATTAGCCACATCGCTTGCTTCCGCACGGGTTGGACGCGGATTACGCTGCATTGAATCAAGCATTTGCGTCGCCGTGATGACCGGCTTGCCCATGTCATTGCATTTGTGAATCAGCCGTTTTTGGACGAGCGGTACTTCCTCTGCGGGAATTTCCACACCCAGGTCACCGCGTGCTACCATCAAGCCGTTGGCAACGGACAAAATTTCGTCTACATTGTCGACGCCTTCCTGGTTTTCGATTTTGGCAATGACATCGATCTTGCAATCGTGCTGCTCCAAAATGTGGCGAATCTCAAGAATATCCGCTGCTTTTCGTACGAATGAAGCCGCAATGAAATCGACGCCTTGCTCGATGCCAAACTGAATATCTTCGGCATCCTTGGCGGTGATGCCAGGCAGATTGACGCGTACTCCCGGCACATTCACACCTTTTTTGCTTTTCAGCGTGCCTCCGTTTTTAATCCGGCAAATGATTTCCGTGCCTTCAATGTTTTCCACAGTCAGTCCGATCAGACCATCGTCAATCAAGATCGTGCTGCCAACATGAACGTCTGCGGCCAGCTCCTTGTATGTAACCGACACGCGCTCAGCCGTTCCGGCGATCTCCTCCGTTGTCAATACAAGCGTATTGCCTTCAACCAGCTCTACCGAATCGGTTGCCAGTGATCCGGTGCGAATCTCTGGACCTTTCGTATCAAGCAGGATCGCAATCTGTTTACCGGTTTCTTCACTGGCCTGACGTATATTTTTGATGCGGGCAGCGTGCTCCTCATGATTGCCATGGGAAAAATTGAGCCGTGCTACATTCATGCCGGCATGAATCATTTTTACGAGTGTTGGTACTGACTCACTGGCTGGTCCGATGGTACATACGATTTTTGCCTTACGAAGCAATGGAAGTCCCTCCCTGAAGTAAACAATAGTTATATGGATAGTGAACGTGCCAGATCGAAGATGGACAAATCCAGCGCGTGTCGTTGCTTGAATGCTTCTTCAAAATCACAATCGACAATTTGATTATTCTGAATCCCCACCATGCGATCCTTTTTGCCTGCCAGCAGCAAATCGACGGCTGCAGCTCCCATTCTGCTTGCCAGCATACGGTCAAAGGCGGTCGGTGACCCTCCGCGCTGAATATGGCCAAGCACGGTGACGCGCGTTTCCCAGCCCGTTTCGGCTTTGATTTGCTCTGCAAACGTCGCGGCGCTGCCACACCCTTCGGCTACGATGATGATGGAGTGCTTTTTGCCGCGTCGATGCCCTGCGTGCAACCGCTCAACCAGTTCCTTCATATCGTGATCCGCTTCGGGAATGATGATCGTCTCAGCCCCAGCGGCAAGCCCGGCCCATAATGCCAGGTCGCCTGCATCACGTCCCATCACTTCGATGATGTACGTGCGTTCGTGCGAAGTGGCGGTGTCCCGAATTTTATCAATCGCTTCGACGATTGTATTCAAAGCGGTATCAAAGCCGATCGTAAAGTCGGTACACGGGATGTCGTTATCGATTGTGCCAGGCACCCCGATGGTCGGAAACCCTTTTTCCGTCAGCTTCTGTGCGCCGCGAAACGAGCCATCGCCGCCTACTACGATCAAGCCATCGATTTCATGTCGCTTCAGCTGCTCCACTGCTTTGGCCTGACCTGCTTCGGTGCGGAACTCCTCGCTTCGGGCCGTGTACAAAATGGTACCGCCGCGATGAATGATGTCCCCGACAGAACCGAGGGTCATTTCTTTAATATCTCCCCGGATCAGCCCATCGTAACCGTGGTAGACGCCAAACATTTGCAGACCGTGAAAGGCTGCCCGTCTGACCGCCGCTCGAACAGCGGCATTCATCCCCGGTGCATCGCCGCCACTAGTCAATACTGCCAGTCGTTTCATGTCGCTCACCTCATCACTCTTCTCCATGTTTAGGATGGCTGCAAACGGAAAACAGTATGTGCCATTTCTCTCTTACGACATCCTGTTATACCGAGTAACCACTTTCTGTTATACTGAATAACGGAAATATGCCATACTGTTTACGAATTTGCGTTCCAGTTGGCACAGCCCTACATCCGAATACGATTGTAGCAGATTTACCGCATTGAAAAAAGCATAAAAAAGCTCCCTGAAATTATAGGGAGCCGTATTGTCCAATCTGTTTAAACTTCTCATAGCGATCCTGTATCAGTTCCTTCGGCGTCATACCAGCAAGCTGTTCCAATCCTGCCACCAGCGCTTCACGGATCAATTCCGCCTGCTTGGCAACATCCTTGTGTGCTCCTCCGAAAGGCTCCTCAATGACCGCATCGATGACACCCAGCTCCATCAAATCCGGAGCCGTAATTTTCATCGTTTCCGCCGCGCGCATCGCCAGACCGGCATCCTTCCACAGCAGGGCTGCGGCACCTTCCGGCGAAATGACCGAGTAGGTGGAGTTTTCCAGCATATAGATGCGGTTGCCGACACTGATCGCAAGCGCACCGCCGCTTCCGCCTTCTCCGATGACCACACAAAGAATCGGCACACCAAAGCCAGCCATTTCACGCAGGTTGCGGGCAATCGCTTCACTCTGTCCGCGCTCTTCAGCCGTTTTTCCCGGATAGGCACCAGCGGTATTGATAAAGCAGATGATCGGACGGCCGAACTTGTCCGCCTGCTGCATCAAACGCAGCGCTTTGCGGTATCCTTCAGGATGTGCATGCCCGAAGTTGCGTGCAATGTTTTCCTTCGTATCTTTGCCTTTTTGATGGCCAATGACGGTAACAGGGCGGCCGTTGAACTTGGCAATCCCACCCACAATGGCCAGATCGTCTCCGAACAACCGGTCTCCATGCATCTCCATAAAGTCGGTAAAAATAAGCTGAATAAAGTCCAATGTCGTCGGGCGTGCCGGATGGCGGGCGATTTGCACACGCTGCCAAGGCGTCAGTTGACCGTAAATTTGTTCAGCCATCTCTTTGGCCTTTTGTTCCAAGCGAATGACCTCATCGGAAAAATCAATGCCCTTCTCTTCCGTAAAACGGCGAAGCTCCTTGATTTTTTCCTGCAACTCTACCAACGGTTTTTCAAAAGGAAGTTCTCCTGCCATTCCTACACTCCTTCCTGCACGGTATGCATGTCCACAATCTTGCCCAAGGTTTCGCGCATATCCTTGCGGTGCACGACCATGTCGAGCTGCCCGTGCTTCAGGAGGAATTCAGCAGTCTGAAAATCTTTCGGCAACTCCTGGCGAATCGTCTGTTCAATGATTCGGCGGCCGGCAAAGCCGATCAATGCCCCAGGCTCAGCGAGGTTGTAATCGCCAAGCGAGGCAAAGCTCGCCGAAACACCGCCCGTCGTCGGATTGGTCATGACCGAAATAAAGAGCAGACGCTCATCTGCCAAGCGGGCCAATGCCGCGCTTGTTTTGGCCATTTGCATCAGGCTCAGTACGCCTTCCTGCATGCGGGCACCGCCCGACGCCGAAAACAGAATCAACGGCAGCCTGCGTTCGATCGCTTGCTCAATGGCTCGGGTAATTTTTTCCCCGACAACCGAGCCCATGCTGCCCATCCGAAAGCGCGAATCCATGACACCAATGACGACGCGATTTCCGAGCAGGACCCCTTCACCGGTTACAATTGCTTCGTTCAGGTTGCTCGTTTCTTTATCCTTTTCCAGCTTTTCCAGATAGCCGGGGAAACCAAGCGGATTGGTTGTCAGCATGTCGGCATCGAACTCTTCCGTCAACGCGCCTCCATCAAGCAGGCTTGCGATTCGCTCAGGGGCTGACAGCGGAAAATGATGCTGGCATCCCTTGCAGACTTTCAGATTTTTCTCCAAGTCTTTGGAATAGTGAATCGTGCCGCAATGGGCACATTTGTTCATCAGGCCTTCCGGCACTTCTTTTTGCTCTATAGCTGGTGCACGCTCGATAGGCGTTGTCGGGACCGTCGCAAACTTGCGCTTTTTCCCAAAAAGATCTTTAAGCACCGTAACACCTCACTTCTTTCGTTCAGTGAAGGATTGTTGCCAAAACCTCTTGGACTTCATGAAGCTCGCTCTCAGGAACCAGTATCTCAAATTGCTTTGATACTCTTGCCTCACGAACTTTGACCAAGAATCCCTCGTCTGTCAGTCGATGAGAAATACGTTCTGCGATTCTGGAGCTGGGAGCGATGTAGATGACCGTCCACATGATGGGTTCCTCCTTCAAAATCCGCTCACAATATGTAACCTGAGCTATCATATCACAGCTCGGTTTCTCGTCGCAAACTGATGTATTGCTCAGCTACAGCTTGCTGTTTTCCAGATGCTTCAGCATACGCTCGACCGCTGTCTCTTCATCTCCTGCACGGATCGCTTCCATAATTCCCCGATGTTCCTCCAATGCTGCCTTAGCGCGACCTTCCCGAGAGAGGGATTCGCTTCGAACACTTTCACTGTATTCCACCAGCGGCGCCCAAATTCGGTGCAAAACCGAATTGCGGCTGGAGCGGCAAATCACCCGATGGAACTGGTAGTCTTCCTCTGTCGGCACTTCCCCGTTGGAAATGCGTTCCTCGGAAGCCTGAAGCAATCGTTCCATCTCGTCGAAATGCTTGTTGGTAGCTCGTTTGCAAGCGAGACGCACGGCATCGATTTCCATGAGTTTGCGCATTTCAACCAGGTCTTTTTTTGTTTTTACGTCGCGGAGAACGAACATGCCCAGAATGTCGATCAACCGATTATGGCGGTAATGCTTCAGGAACGTTCCTTCGCCCCGACGTGTTTCGATCAGCCCGAGCAGCTCCAGTGCGCGCAGCGCTTCCCGCACGGAGGAGCGTCCGACGTTCAGCGTCTCGCACAGGTCTCTCTCCGAAGGCAGCTTGTCGCCAGGACGCAGGTTGTTTTGATTGACGAGATCCTGGATCTGCAGAAGGATTTCTTCGTACACTTTTCGTTCTGCTGCGGAAGGGAGCACGTCAGACTCTCCTCTCAGGTGGAATGTTGGCAATTATACTTTTTGATAGTCAGCTTGGGTCAGGCGCATCGTTTTCTGTTTGACCTCTTCCGGATCAACAGTCACCCGTGCCACGCCTGTTTCCATCGCTGCTTTGGCTACAGCAGCCGCAACATGCGGGGCAACACGCGAATCAAACGGAGCCGGAATGACTTTGTCGGCAGACAATTCTTCTGCAGAGATCAGATCAGCGATGGCATATACCGCTGCCATCTTCATCTCTTCGTTGATGCCTGTCGCACGTGTATCCAGCGCCCCGCGGAAAATACCCGGGAATGCAAGCACGTTGTTGACCTGGTTCGGGAAGTCGGAGCGGCCTGTACCGATGACGGCTGCACCTGCGAGCTTCGCTTCCTCCGGCATGATTTCCGGAATCGGGTTGGCCATCGCGAAAATGATTGCATCGCGGTTCATTGTCTCAACCATTGCCGGTGTCAAGGCACCCGCAGCGGAAACTCCGACAAATACGTCAGCACCCTTCATTGCATCAGCCAGATC
>JBLNEJ010000551.1:0-8845 GCA_050262535.1 Clostridia bacterium | reverse complement strand
CCACATAACGGCGCTGTCCCTCAGCATAAATCGTATCGAACGCAAGTGATGACTTCCCGGAACCGGACAGCCCGGTCAGCACGACGAACTTATCGCGAGGGATGACGACATCAACATTTTTCAGATTGTGTGCCCGTGCACCTTTGACCACAATATGCTCTAACGGCATGAACGATTTTTCACTCCTTACATATCTGCTTTTAATTCGAGGATCAAGTCACGAAGCTCGGCTGCGCGTTCGAACATCAGGTTGCGGGCTGCCTCCTTCATCTCTTCCTCCATGCGCTGGATCACCACGAGTCGGTCCTTCTTCGGCAGCTTCTTGTATTCGTCCTGCGGCATGTATGTGGCTTTTTCCTCTGCGACGCGTGTTGCTTCGATCACTTCCCGCACCGCTTTCTTGACGGTTTGCGGTGTAATGCCATGCTTTTCGTTATAAGCCATCTGAATCGCGCGGCGCCGCTCGGTCTCACGAATTGCCGCTGTCATGGAGTCTGTCATTTTGTCCGCATACATAACAACGCGCCCTTCCGCATTGCGGGCTGCGCGTCCGATCGTCTGGATCAGAGAGCGCTCATTGCGCAGGAAGCCTTCCTTGTCCGCGTCGAGTATTGCAACCAGCGACACCTCCGGCAGGTCAAGCCCTTCCCGTAGCAGGTTGATCCCGACCAGCACATCGAATTCACCGAGGCGAAGCGAGCGCAAGATCTGCATCCGTTCGATCGTTTTGATATCGGAGTGCAGATAGCGTACTTTGATTCCAATTTCCTTGAGATAGTCTGTCAGGTCCTCGGACATTTTTTTGGTCAGCGTCGTGACGAGGATGCGTTCGTTCTTGGCGATGGTAGCCTGGATTTCCCCGATCAGGTCGTCAATTTGCCCCTTGATTGGTCGTACGGTTATCGTCGGGTCGACCAGACCTGTCGGACGAATCACCTGTTGCACCATCTCGGGTGAATGCTCCAGTTCATAAGGACCGGGTGTCGCCGAGATGTAAATCGCCTGATGCACCTTTTGCTCGAATTCGGCAAATTGGAGCGGACGGTTGTCCCGCGCCGAGGGCAGACGGAAGCCGTGCTCGACCAGTACGTCCTTGCGAGCGCGGTCGCCATTGTACATCCCGCGGATTTGCGGCAGCGTCATATGCGACTCATCAATTAAGATCAGAAAATCTTTTGGAAAATAATCGATCAACGTATAAGGAGCATGCCCCTCAGGCAATCCGGTCAGATGGCGGGAATAGTTCTCGATCCCGGAGCAGAAGCCCATCTCCATCATCATCTCGATGTCATAGCGCGTACGCTGCTCCAGCCGCTGCGCTTCCAGCAGCTTGCCAGCCGCGCGGAATTCCGCCAGGCGCTCTTCCAGTTCGCTCTGGATGTTCTGGATGGCGCGCTTCATTTTCTCTTCACCGGTTACATAGTGAGAAGCCGGGAAAATAGCAACATGCTCTCGCGCACCAATGATTTCTCCGGTCAGCACATCAATCTCAGTAATCCGCTCGATCTCGTCGCCAAAAAACTCGACGCGAATCGCATGCTCGCTTTGTGAGGCGGGAAAAATCTCCAGCACGTCGCCGCGCACACGGAATGTCCCGCGCACAAAGTTGATGTCATTGCGGTCATATTGAATATCAACCAAGCGATGCAACACTTCGTCGCGACCCTTCTCCATCCCGACCCGCAGCGAGAGCAGCAGGTTGCGGTACTCTTCCGGCGAACCCAAGCCGTAGATGCACGAAACGGAAGCCACGATGATTACGTCGTTTCGCTCGAACAGCGCACTGGTCGCCGAGTGGCGCATCTTGTCAATCTCTTCATTGACGCTTGAATCCTTCTCAATATAGGTGTCGGACTGCGGGATATATGCTTCCGGTTGATAGTAATCGTAGTAGCTGACAAAGTACTGCACTGAATTGTTGGGAAAAAACTCCTTGAATTCAGCGGCAAGCTGTGCCGCCAGCGTCTTGTTGTGGGCAATCACCAGCGTCGGCTTGTTCACCTGGGCGATTACCTGGGCAGCGGTAAAGGTTTTCCCCGTACCGGTTGCCCCCAAAAGGGTCTGATGCCGCTTCCCTGCATTCACTCCCGCGACAAGCTCAGCGATCGCCGTAGGCTGGTCACCTGACGGCTGATACTCGGAAACCAATTGAAAACGATCCATTTATTCGTTCCTCTCCTTGTATCGACTCATTCACCATTATAGCACAAAAAATGCAAATTTAAGCCATTTATTCGAACAAATGTTTGTCTAAGTGTGCTGAGCGCTTTTTCCGATAATACAAACAGGACATAGCAAGCTGAAAAGGGGAGCATCCATGGCTGATTCCGTTACAAATAAACCGTATATACCTGAAGAATATAGCTATAAAAACAAGAAATCGTTTGAGAAGGACGCGATGTCCTTCGATTCCAACGCGTTCATGAAGCTGCTGCTGGAGCAATTGAAGCATCAGGACCCGCTGTCCCCAATGGATAACCAGCAATTCGTGCAGCAAACATCGATGATGGCGATGGTGGAACGTTTGACCAAGATGCAGACGCTGATGGAAGAATCGAACAGCAGCCTGCTAAACATCCGTGAGTACGAAGGACTGATCGGAAAGTCTGCCACCTATTCCTACGAAGAGGAAGTGGATGGCGAAAAGACCAAAACCGAAAAGACGGGCACAATCCAGTCCGTGAAGATGCATGAAGGCAAAATGATGTTCCAGATCGGGGATAACTGGGTAACCCGCGATAAAATCAACGGTGTCGAGTCCAAAGGCATGACCAATGACAACCTGCTCGACAACACAATGAAATTTACCCAGATGATCGGCAAGTCGGTCACCTACAAGGAGCAGCAGGTTGTGGACGCGGATAAAAATCCAGCAACCACCAATGACCAGACTACGATCGATATTGAAAAAAACGGTGTCGTTACAAGCGTCTCCTTGAAGGACAATAAGATGGAGCTTACGCTGGATAGCGGCAAAAAGCTGACGATGGACCAGGTGACCGGAATGTCCGTACAGCCGGAGAACGTGCCGATGGACAACAGCCTGAAATATGCGCAGATGATCGGCTACAATGTCACCTATCAGGACAAGATAACCAATTCGGACGGATCGACCACGACGAATGAAGTATCCTCGACCATTACGGCGGTCAGCATGAAAAACGGCCTCGTAGAATTCGTACTCGCGAGCGGCCAGAAGATCAAACCGAATCAGATTATCGGGTACGAAGTAAAATAGGCTCAGATTTCATGCACAGCAGCATTCGAACCGGCATACATTGAAAACATGAAACGGCTATCCCGCTTCTTTTCAGAAGTTGGATAGCCGTTTCCTATTTATACGCTGTAATGAATCGGCTGTATCAAGGGGCATGCCGCAGCTGCTGAGCCTGCCCTTTATGCTGTCGTCACGATTCGCCAGAAACGTTTGCGAGAGGTAAATATGATATGATAGTCGAGATAAACTAGTGCATTGAGTAAGGAGATTGTCGCAAATGAAGATGGTATCCTGGAATGTAAACGGATTACGAGCGTGTGTAAACAAAGGGTTTCACCAATACTTTGCGGAAATGGACGCGGATATTTTCTGCGTGCAGGAAACGAAATTGCAAGAAGGGCAAATTGATATGGATTACGAGCCATATTCTCAGTACTGGAATTACGCTTTGAAAAAAGGGTATTCCGGGACGGCCGTATTTACAAAGCTCGAACCGCTATCCGTCCGATACGGAATGGAAGAAGATCATGAACCTGAAGGACGGATCATTACGTTGGAGTTCAATGATTTCTACCTGGTCACGGTCTACACCCCCAATGCAAAGCGGGATCTGTCAAGGCTGCCATACCGATTGGAGTGGGAAGACCGGTTTCGAAGCTATCTTTTGCAGCTGGATGCGCATAAACCGGTTATTGTTTGCGGCGATCTAAATGTGGCCCATCATGAAATTGACATCAAAAATGCGAAGTCGAACCGCAACAATTCCGGCTTTACCCAAGAGGAACGCGAGAAGATGACCCAATTGCTGGATGCCGGCTTCATTGATACCTTCCGATACTTCTACCCGGACAAAACGGATGCTTATACCTGGTGGTCAAATATGCCGAAAGTAAGAGAACGCAACGTAGGATGGCGCATCGACTATTTTCTCGCCTCGGCTCGACTGGCTCCCTCCTTGCGGGACGCTCAAATCGATGCACATGTACTGGGCAGCGATCATTGCCCGATCGTCCTTGAACTTGGTGACAAATAGCTCTGTCCAAAAAATAAGGAATCTCCCCCGCCTCGGAAGAGATTCCTTTTCTGTATTGGTTACACATGTGCAGTCAACACTTTTTCCCGCATCGTCCCTTCTTCACGGTAACGAACGTGCCAGGAAAATGCTTTTTCCAAAACATGTGGCGTATGTCCTCCGCGAGACAATGCCTCCTGGAAGTAGTCCCTGAGCTGCTGGCGATAATCCGGATGCGCGCAATTCTCGATAATCAATCCGGCGCGCTCCCGTGGTGCCAGCCCGCGCAAATCCGCGATGCCTTGTTCCGTTACAATGACGTTCACATCATGCTCCGTATGGTCCACATGGGATACAAATGGAACAATGCTGGAAATTTTTCCATCCTTGGCAATCGACTTGGTGACGAAAACGGACAAGCGAGAGTTGCGGGCAAAATCCCCGGAACCGCCAATCCCGTTCATCATTTGTGTCCCCATGACGTTGGTGGAATTGACATTGCCGTAAATATCGACTTCAAGCGCAGTATTGATCGCAATCAAGCCGAGTCTGCGAATAATCTCGGGATGATTGGAAATTTCCTGCGGGCGAAGAATGATTTTTTCTTTATACGTATCAAATTTCCCCAATACTTCTTCCAGCTTGTCCTCAGACAACGTAAGCGAGCAGCCGGATGCAAACTTGATTTTGCCAGCATCGATCAGCTCAAATACCGCATCCTGCAATACCTCGGAATAAACCTCCAGATCGGTAAAATCGGAGTGCAGGAATCCGTTGAACACCGCATTCGCAACTGAACCGACTCCCGATTGAAGTGGTGCAAGCGTTTTCGGCAAACGACCTTTTTGCACTTCTTCCTTCAAAAACGAAATCAAGTGGTTGGCGATCTGCTGCGTCTCTTCATCCGGCTTCACTATCGTTGAGGGAGAATCGAGCTGGTTCGTGATGACGATCCCTTTAATCTTGTCCAGATCAACCGTAATCCCGGTCAAGCCGATACGCTGGTCCACCGCCGTCAATGGAATCGGTTGACGATGACCCTGCTCTTCCACATCGTAAATGTCATGAACCCCTTCAAGAGCCAGCGGCTGAGCGAGGTTCAATTCAATGATAACATGCTTGGCCCGCTCGACAAAAATGCTCGAGTTGCCCACCGAGGTCGCCGGAATGATCAAGCCGTCCTCTGTCAGTGCAACCGCTTCCACTATCGCGAAATCAATCGGATCGAGAACATGGGCGCGAATCGCTTCAGCCGTATGGGAAAGATGCTGGTCAATGAACAACATTTCACCTTGGTTGATTTTCTTGCGCATGGCAGCATCGGCTTGGAATGGCAAGCGTTTATGAATGATCCCTGCTTCCGCCATGACCTTGTCCACATCAGAGCCGAGCGAGGCCCCTGTATATACATTAATTTTGAAAGGTTTTCCTTCTTGTTTTGCACGTTCAGCAAGAGCGATTGGTACAACCTTAGCGTCACCAGACCGGGTAAACCCGCTTAGTCCCACAGTCATTCCGTCTTCGATCCAGCTTGCTGCCTCTTTCGCGGAGACTATCTTTTCGTGGTATCGTTGATCCCGTAAGCGCTCACATAACATTTACCCACACCTGCCATTCGCTGTTTTATTCTTCACAAAAATATCACACCTTCGGAAGGTATGTACCGCGAAGTCGATGAAGCAGCATATGAGCGGATAAAACAGCATGATTGGCGATGAACCAGCATTCAGTTAAAACCCAAGCCGATAACGAAACAGGCTGGCATACGTCTGGCTAACCGGTATTCGGCTTTTTGCCTTGTCTTTCATAACTAAAGTGAACGTTGAGTGAAAATCAGGTTGAATCTCGGCAATTTCATTCACATTTACGAAAAAAGAGCGATGACAGCGCACAAACTGGTCCTGAGGCAAAATTGTTTGCAGTTCGGTCAGGCTATACTTATTCTGATACATTGCCTCTTCCGTATGCAGCCATGTCTTTCCATCTGCCGCGGACACATACGTAATTAGATGAAACGGCAGCGGCACCCAAATATCCTCACGCTTCCCCATCAGAAAGCGATGCTTTGGCAGCTTCGTATCTTCCCACGGCAACGCCTTCGGAAAAATCGCGGTCACACAGCCCTCCGGCGCTCCATGCTCCATCAGTGGAATGGACAAGCCGAAATAGGGAACACCAAAAACATCCCCCTCCACATACTGGGCTACCTTCTTCTTTTCATGCAAGGCTTGCAACGAAACGGTTCCTTGCTTCAGGGCATCTCCCGGCTTGATTTTCAGGTCGATGATATCACTCGGCTGGTAGTAAATGTATTTGGACTGGTCAGCAATTGCGATCGATACTTTTTCGGGGAACATTTGACTGATTGCCTGCACAATGACGGGAACAGAAGTCAGCTTCAACACGTTCACTCCCTGTTTTTCGAACTTCATCCTCCCCTTTATTGTAACCATTCCGGGGGCATATTGAGAAGACTAACCTATATCCTATCTAATTACTCGAATTTTCGACTTGGGGAATTTACTTTTTCGCGAATTTGCGATAATCTGAAAAGCATAAACGAGGCATTTCGAGGAGGATTTTATCATGACCATTTATAAAGCCCTTACAATCGCGGGTTCTGACACAAGCGGTGGAGCAGGTATTCAAGCAGACCTGAAAACCTTCCAGGAGCGCAAAGTTTTCGGGATGACCGCGCTGACTGTGATCGTGGCCCAAGACCCGGCCAACAGCTGGTTTCACAATGTATACCCAATCGATCTAAAGCTGGTTGAAGCGCAAATCGATACCGTTGTCAGCGGCATCGGCATCGACGCCTTCAAAACAGGCATGCTCGGTTCAAGCGAACTGATCGAGCTGGTAGCCCGCAAAATGGACGAGCTGGATATGAGAAATCTTGTCATCGACCCGGTTATGGTGTGCAAGGGGGCTGACGAAGCACTGCATCCGGAAACGGCGATTAGCTATCGTGAAGTGCTTTTGCCGAAAGCGACCGTTGTTACACCAAACTTGTTTGAAGCCGGCCAATTGAGCCAGAAGGGTACGCCAAAAACGGTCGATGAGATGAAAGAGGCGGCGGCTATCATCCACGGTCTTGGTGTCAAGTACGTGCTTGTGAAGGGCGGCGGCAAGCTGCAGCATGAGCGTGCCGTAGACGTTCTCTACGATGGTCAAGAGTTCGAGCTCTTGGAAAGCGATCGCATTGAAACCGGCTTTACCCATGGTGCTGGCTGTACGTACTCCGCAGCGATTACCGCTGAACTGGCGAAAGGCAAACCTGTGAAAGAAGCGATTTACACCGCCAAAGCATTCATCACCGAAGCGATTCGCCATTCGTTCCGATTGAACCAGTATGTGGGTCCAACCTGGCATGCTGCGTATCGTGATGTGGAAAAAGCTTAAGGTTTGCCAATGTGGACAAAAAACAAATCCAGTCGCAATTGACTGGATTTGTTTTTTTCTATTACGCACCAATGTTGAGCTTCTGCATTTTCTGCTTGATCAGCTGTACGATGCTGCTGCGGCGAATGTCGACGAAATATTGGGTAGAAGCATCAGGGACAACAATAATGCCCAACTGATGGTGGTTGCCCGCATATACGGCGCATTGGACGAATTTGATTTCCCCTCCATGCGTCAGCACTTCCATTTTACAAAAGGCCGAGTTGATCTGCAGAGCCGGGTATAGCTGCTCCTTTGACCGAACCGTCGTCCCGTTCACCTTCGTAATGATTTCCCCCGGCTGTATGCCCATTTCCGCTGCCGGCGTGTTCGGCAGGACCGCCATCACCTTGAGTCCCTTTGTGGATTGGATGAAATAAGGCGTCAGCTTGCTCTCACGCCATCTGCTGAACAGCACCATGCCTTCGTGCCCAAGGATTGCAAACAGCGCGGTCAAGATGAGTAGCGCTGGAACCCAGACTGTGGCATAAGCCAAGCCCAACAGGATCAACGAATAAAGGGCAAGCTTTCCCGCGATCTCCCTGGCCTTCTGGCGCGGAATCATCGTTTGTGTCAAATCAGAAAAGCCGGTAACAGCAGGCAGCATAAGCAGGCTCCACGCTGTCACATCCGGCGAAAACATCGGCCATCCCGCAAACAACGCACCTCCACCTGCACTCCAGCCACTCGGTACGTCCACGACCAATACGAGCGGGGTCAGCCAAAACGAATGCAGTTCATACGCCCCGAGAATGCGCCCTCGCTTTCCTTCGATGAAGAGAGGCGACGCATCTTTGCCGCCATTCCAGCGAACCAACAGCGCTTCTGCCAAGTGCAAAATAGCCGCAAGAGCCAGCAATGACAACGGTTTTGCCTGAATCAGCAGATCCCAGACCGGACCGATGACGGCTATGTCCCGCAATCCTGGCGCCAACAGCGCGATCGTATGTAACATGGCCAAAACACCTGAGGCATAAGCCAGACAAAGAAACCGAACCCGCACCAATGCCAGTAAAATCGCGATCGCCGATAGCAACCACATGTCCTGTACACGGACAACGATGCCCAACCCGATGGAGGCAGCCGATACAAACAGCCCCCCGACCAGTCCCATTCCAATCGAGCGCAGCGTCTGCAGCAGCGGCGATTGAATCCGGGCCGAAAACAATTGGCGC
>JBLNEJ010000550.1:0-6849 GCA_050262535.1 Clostridia bacterium | reverse complement strand
CAGTCCCATTCAGACCTTGCCAGCCGAACTGGTCAAGCTGGAGGTGAATGGACAAGCTATCGATCCAGTTGAAAACATGATTTACCAAAACGCCAAAGGTGTCTACATGATTCCACTGCGTCAGACTGCTGAGCTGCTTGACTATGAAGTCAAGTGGAACCAGCAGCAAAAGGTTTCGGATGTCTCCAAAGGAAATCACCTGCACATTCTCAAAATAGGTGCAGATCGCTACAATATCAACAAAATGCTCATTCAATTGGGTACCGCCCCCGAAATGAACGGCGAAAAAACGTTTGTCCCCCTTACCTTTTTCAGTGATGTTCTGAAGGTGAAGGTATCCTTCAAGGATAAAACAATCTCCATCTCTAACGAACAACTGGAGGCGGCACCGATCAAGCAAGGGACGATTACGGAAATTCGGCAGGACAAGCAAGGTGGAGAAATCAACATCAACGGTTTCCTCTATGGCATACGCCTGGCGATCAATGACCAAACCGAAATCGTCACAACAGACAACAAGAAGCTCGCATTCGCTGACCTAAAGCCGGGGATGGTAGTGGAAGCGACCCACGCCTCGATTATGACAATGAGCATCCCCCCATTGAGCAGCGCATTCAAAATCGTCGTAAAGGAAACAGCCCCTGAGCTTCTGGCCACAATGGGCGAAATCTCTGAGATCAGGACGAATGAAGATGGTTCCAAAACGTTGTCCATCCTAAAAGGACAAGGCTTGAACAGTAACGGATATGAAAGTGTTGTACTGCACCTCTCTGCTGACACCAAGCTGATCAACGCCAAGGACAATAGCGAGCTTGACGCTGACCAATTAAAACAGGGACAGCGGGTTATTGCTTTTTATGGTCCGATGATGACCAGAAGCATGCCGCCACAAGGCGGAGCCGTGAAAATCCTTGTGGAAGTAGAAGAGAAAGCGGAACAGAACGAATAGAGCAAAGCTAGTAGAAACATCCAGGTTTCACGCAGACAAAGAAACGGGCTGTAAAAAGGCTGTTGCTGTGAGTTTATCACATCGCGTGCAGCCTTTTTAATTTGTGCACATTTTTCCCCATCCTATCCGTAATCTTTATGTAGCAACACCATCAACAATCATAGATTGGTATAATAGAATGAGTTCTATTCTTTCAGCCATACTTACGTGTACCACGATTGTGTATACAGATAGATTTTGGAGAGGAGTTTTCACAGTGAACCTGCAAGCGAACGAAACCAAGCTGATTTTGTTTGATCTAGATGATACGTTGTACGATTTCTCCAGCTGTTGGGAGTCCGGGATGCGCGAGGCGATCCGGCTTCATCCATTGACGAGCGACTTGGATACCGAAGCGTTTTACCAAAGGCTCAAATATTACAGCGACGTCCTTTGGGATTCGTATGTGGACAATACGCTGAATCTCGATAGGTACCGTCGTCTTCGTCTGGATAAGGCTTTGGGCGAATTCGGGAAAAGTGCGGAGACGAATACGGCGAACGACTTTCAAGCGTTTTTTTCCGTACAAAGCATGGCGATGATCAAGCCGCTCGAAGAAACGACGATCCTTCTGAATGAGCTTGCCCAACGCTACCGGATGGGGATTGTGACGAACGGTCCTGCGGATATGACCTATATCAAGCTGAAAAACCTCGGGGTTGATCATCTGTTTTCCGAGAAATCCGTCTTCATCTCGGAGCTGGTCGGGTATCACAAGCCGGACAGTCGGATTTTTGCCCATGTGCTGGAACGGATGGAAGCGGCTCCTCAAGAAACACTGTTTGTTGGGGATACATGGGGAGCAGACGTTGTTGGTGCTATGGACGCGGGTATTCCTGCTGTCTGGATCAATGCGCACGGAAGGGTGCCCGAGAGCGAGCATGTTCCTTTTGCCGTGATTCAGTCTTTGGGAGAATTGCGGAAATATGTGATGATAGAAGGGTAAATCCTAGAAGAAATGCGGAAGTATACTGCTTCCGCATCTTTTTGTTTAGAAGCGGTAGCTTGAACGCGATCGCTGCGTAGTATAATGGTAATTGCTGGTGTCGGGAAAACAAACCAGGCTGCAATCACCAGCTTGCACCGAAACTTCGCGGGAGAATTAGGATGAAAAAAATCGTATTGAGAACGGCTTATTTGCTCATGATCTGGTTTGTATTGCATATCCTTGCGATTACCATTGATGGCTTATTCGACAAGAACCATCGGGCAGATGTGGCTGTCGTTTTAGGAAACAAGGTGGAAAAAGACGGGACCCCATCGGAACGATTGCAACATCGCTTGGAGAAAGTGGTTGAGCTATATCGTGAAGGCTATTTTCCGCACATAATCGTAAGTGGAGGAATAGGCGTCGAAGGGTTTGATGAAGCTCAAATTATGAAGCGGTATTTACTTCAAAAAGGAATTCCGAGCGACACGATTATAACAGATAGCATGGGATTCAATACAAGAATGACTGCACAGAACAGTAAAAAGATTGCAGATAACATGGGGATAAAGTCAGCAATGATCATTACCCAGTTCTATCATGTAAGCAGAACAAAACTAGCGTTTTCCCAGTCAGGATTCGAAGAAGTCTATTCAGCTCACGCAAACTACTTTGAACTAAGAGATTTCTATTCCCTATTCAGAGAGTTTTTTGCTTATTATGAGTACCTTCTGTTTACATGATTTCTTCCAAGAATCCTCCCACAAAAATATCATACTAAAAAGCACTTCAGCTCGTGGGAGAAGCAGCCCTTCACCCCACCCAGCCCTGAACGAGTGGCAACAGCATAAAAGCCCAAGCAACCGTAATGACCGCTCCCACAATGTTGGAAAGACTGGACGTCGTTCCTTCCACGTCTCCCAGCTCGAATGCCTTTACCGTACCCAAAGAATGGGCGCCCATCCCGTACATCATGCCAATCGCCAGCGGGTGCCGCAGCGAAAAGAGGCGAATGATCTTGGGCCCGAGATAAATTCCGGCAAAGCTGGTCAGCATGACAAACACGGCCGTTAAGCTGGGAATGCCATGGATCGACCCGGACAGACCGACGGCAATCGGCATCGTGATCGAGCGGGGAATGACGCTCAGCACCGTACCTGCCCCCATTCCCATGAGATAGGCCGGCACGATGCCGCCAATGATCGCTGCAAGCGAGCCGATGGATAAGCTGAACGCGATGATTCGCCAGTTGGCTTTCAGGATCGACCAGTTGCGATAAAGCGGAATTGCGAAGGCGACCGTCACCAGATTCAGCATTTCAGTAAACAAGGAGGTTGCCTCCATATATTCCTCGTAAGGAAGCTTCACGAGAAACAAAAGCCCCATCATCGCCAGCGGTGTCAGAATTACCGGAGAAAACAGCCACCCGGGACGACGGCGGTTCAATTTTTTGCAATAAGCATAGAGAAGGACGGTGACAAGTGCGCTACACGTTTTTAACAGGACCATGCTCTTTCACCTCGTCCAGACGCAGCAGACGGTCCGAAACAATCCCCGTTGCAGCCATCGCCAGGGCGGTTCCACACAGGACAATGGCGACGACGAACAACCCTTTCACGCCGATCAGCCACGGAAACTTCATGATCCCCACCATCGCCGGGACAAAAAACAACAGCATCTCGGCAAACAGGACAGCCGCTCCCGCTTCTACCCAACGAAGCCGTACCCAGCCCAATTGCAGGCTCATGAACAACAGCACCAAGCCAATCAAGCTGCTCGGAAGATTCAGGTGCGTCACATGCACGAATGCTTTTCCAATGATGACAAACAACAAGATGATGCCGATCTGCGGCAAAGCATGCAACCACTTTTTCAAGAAAAGCCACCCCTCATTCAAAACGTTGACGTTTCTCATTCTAAGGGGCGTTTTGTCATTCGTAAAATATATAAAAACGATTACCTTGATGCAAAAAAGTTATAACTCATCCCTGTATTGCCAAAAGGTCTCCACATAGCGGATAAATGCTTTCGCAGCATGCGGCAGGTAACGATCACGCCGGTAAATCAGCACCAATTCCCAATCGATCCTCGGTTCGACAATCGGCACGGCCTGTACGCTGCGTTGGCTTAACCGTCTGACCATGGAACGAGGAACGAGCGAGATGCCCAGCTGGGTCGCAACCATTTCGCCCACCAAATCCCATAACGAGCTGACATAGGCAGCTTTCGGTTCAAATCCTGCCCGCAAGCAAGCGTGCCGCACAACATCATGCAAGGCGAACTCCTCGGAAAACAGAATGAACGATTCATCCTGAAGCTCGGCCAAGTGTACATCCGTACGTCTGGCCGCCCAATGCTTTTTGTCGACAATGGCTACCAGCTCTTCGGACAGTAAATGAATCGTCCCGAATATCCGCTCATCAACCGGCAACACGGCAACCGCTACATCCAAATCCCCTTGCTCCACCTGATGCTCCAGCTGCTTCGCGCCGTATTCCACCATCTGGATATCGATCAGCGGATACTCTTTTTTGAAGCGCGCGATCGTATGCGGAAAAAGCAGAGACCCGACCGTTGGCATCAGCCCCATCTTGACCTTTCCCCGTCGGAGATGAACAAGCTCGTCTACCGATTCCTTCAGATTGTCCAGCTGCTGCAAAATCGCTTGCGCCTGGTCGTACACCAGCATCCCGGCATCGGTCAGCGTCACCTTGCGCTCGTTGCGGTCCAGCAGGACGACCCCCAGTTCATCTTCGAGCGTTTTGATCATCTTGCTGATAGACGGCTGCGAAACGAGCAACGCTTCAGATGCCCGCGTGAAGCTTTTTCGCTTTGCCACTTCCACAAAATATTTCAGTTGTTTGATATCCATCGCCATACCCTCTGTCTGTCGAAATGAAGAAGCCGGTCATTTCTTTATTATACGCGTACTGGACGGGTTTGGCATGAGGCTATGACGCCTCGTTTCCATATACGACTACCACGCATACAGTATTGCGGGAGGTGATGGCAAATGCCGCCGTGGCTGCAAAGAGCGATGTATTTGATCGGTCAACCTGTTGGCGTTTCATTGATGGACGGCACAGGCACTTCCGGCGTATTGTGCAAGATCGAACGTGGTCAAGTGTATCTCATGGAATATTTGTATCAGACCCAGTATGCGATGAAGCATTATCGTTTTGACCAGATTCGCGACATCACATCTTTCCCTGGTTGTTCGCCCGCACCAGACCGCTTGTACTAGCCGATAAGCCCATACAAAAACGCCATGTTATCGCTCGTTTCAAGCGGAACAGGCGTTTTTGTTCATGCGCGTTACTCTTTTTCAAAGCCGTAATCACGTTCCACCTTGCAGATTCGTGTCTGGAAGCGTTCATACCACTCCTGCTTTCCTTTCTGCTGTGCAACAAGATGTGCCGAGTGTTCCTTCCAGCTTTTGATTGCCTCCAAAGACTCCCAGTAGGAGACCGTAATGCCCAGGCCATCCTGACCTCGCACGCTTTCCACGCCGAGAAAGCCAGGTTGCTGTGAGGCCAATTCAACCATACTGTCCCCCATCGCTCCGTAGCCATTATCCACCGCTGTCCGCTCCGATGTAAAAATCACCGCATAATACGGAGGCTGCGGCGTTCCTGCCAGCTTGCTCATTCTCTTTGCACTCCTTCCTGCCCGTTAGAAAAATTCGTACAGTCCTTCGGCAAAATACTCGTATTCTTCTTCACTGATCATTTTACAGCCATACCCTGCAAAGAATGCGTCGCGATCTTCGCTAGTCTCAAACAGGTTGCGTTTGGGTCGAATCGCCAATGCCAGGTCATAGCGAGGGTCACCCCAGGCACCGCCGCTCCAGTCGATAATCGCGGAAATTTCCCCGTTCTTTACCAAAACATTATCAACTGTAAAATCGCCGTGAATCAATGTATTTGTAATTGGTCGCGGCCGATTCACGTGAAGCTGCCGTAGCAACGCTTCATCTCCATCTACCTTGTACTGCTTCAAATGATGTTCAGCCAAAACAAGCATATGATCAAGCCAGCCTGTTTCTGAAAAGTTCAACTCCGGGGGACATGGGGTTGCATGAAGCTTTGCCAAAACCGCTCCGAATGCTGCAAGAAGGTCATCTCTTTTTTGTCGATGATGCTCCTGCTCCAACGCTTCACGGATTGTTTTTCCTTCACAATACTCAAGCAAAGCCCATGACTGCAACAAGCCGTCCTCCTGTTCAAGAAAGCATAGCACTTGTGGAATGGGCAACTGGCTACCGACAAGAGATTTCAACACATCGACTTCTCTTCGCAACCACGAACAGAATCGAGTTCCTTGTGTTCGTTTTACAATGAATCGTCCCCGCTCACTTTCCACTATTCCGACCTCCGAGGTGCAGCCCTGGCGGGGAAACGCAAGATGACGGATTGGTCCCGTCACTTCTTTTAGCATGGGAGGTATCATGTCTGGCTTCATCAGCGGGTGCTGTTTCTGCTGATCGGAAAGACGGCTTATCTCGTCCATACGTAATGGAGAAACTGCTCATCCTGTCCCGTTTGCTTAAAGCTGTTTTTCAACAGCACTTTTTGGGAAGCGACATTTTCTCTGGTCGTTTTCGCACGCAGCCCGTTCAATCCGTACTGATGAACAAGTGTCTGCTGCACCAGTTGTAACGCCTGTGATGCAATCCCCTTACCCGTGTATGCGCGGCCGATCCGATAACCGAGCTCGGCCATCTTCTCCGTTGAATCAATATCAACGATGTTCATGCGCCCGAGAATTGCACCGGCTTCATCCTTGATCAGGTGGAAATACGACAACCCTTCTTCCTGCTCATCCAACAGCTGTTCCAACAGCGTGAGAAAATGGTCAAACCGGTAGTAGTCATCGCCGCGCCCTGGCACCATCGTTTCAAAAAAGGCGCGGTTGACGGTTTCAAATTCAAATA
>JBLNEJ010000549.1:0-5972 GCA_050262535.1 Clostridia bacterium | reverse complement strand
CAGCCGGCCGTTTTCATACGGCATTGGAAATGATCGAGCTGTTTTATCGTCAGGTTGTACCAAGCGGAATTACGCCTGTTTTGAGTCGTTCCGATTTGGATTCGTGCGTATTAAACAACCGCAAAGGGGCTATTCTGTTTGTAGAAGGTGCAGAGCCGATTTTGGACAGCATTACGTATTTGCAAACCTTGCATCGGCTGGGCGTGAGGGGGATGACGCTCACATGGAACTATCGCAATGCGGTGGCGGATGGCTGCACTGAGTCAAAAGCAGCAGGTCTCTCTCAGTTTGGACGTCAGGTCGTCGAAGAGATGAATCGGTTGGGCATGATGATTGATGTTACGCATATGGCTGAGCCTGGCTTTTGGGATGTCATGGAATTGAGCACGGCACCGATGATCGCCTCTCATTCCAACTGTCGAGCACTTTTTGATCATGAGCGGAATTTGACAGACGAACAAATTCGCTGCTTGATCAAGCATGATGGCGTCATGGGGCTGAATTTGTATCCGGGTTTCTATCAGCAAGAGATGAAGAGTTGCACGATCGATGATGTGCTAAGGCATGTGGAGCACGTCTGTTCGTTGGGCGGCGTGGATCATCTGGCGATTGGTGCTGATTTTGACGGTATTGATGCCACGTTCCCCGGCCTGGAGAATGCCAGTACATATCCATTTTTGGTGGAAGCATTATGCAAGCACTATGAAGAGACAGTTGTGGAGAAAATTATGTTTAAAAACTGGTTGCGTGTTTTCGGAAACGTGCTAAAATAGTTACGGGAATCATTAATGAACCGAGTACATTCAACGAATGATTCTAAAAGTATTTTTAGTAAAAAGTCTTGCAATTTGTAGTAACGAAGACTACAATTGGTAGAGCTTGTTCACAATTTGCTCACAACCGCATAAGTCTTTACCTATATGGGGCAAATTGCTGTTTTCTCACAGTCACTAAAGGGGTGGAATTAAAATGATTAATCAACTTTCTTGGAAAGTTGGCGGGCAGCAAGGGGAGGGCATTGAAAGTACGGGCGAAATCTTCTCCATGGCGATGAACAGACTGGGTTACCATCTGTACAGCTATCGTCACTTTTCGTCTCGTATCAAAGGCGGTCATACGAACAACAAGATCCGCGTAAGCACACAACCACGCCGAGCTGTTTCAGATGACCTCGACATCTTGGTTGCTTTCGACCAAGAAACGATTGATGTAAATGCACATGAACTGCGTGAAGGCGGTATCGTGATCGCTGACGCAAAGTTTAATCCTAAATTACCGGAAGGCTTGAAGCCAGTCCGTATGTTTACTGTACCGCTCACGCAAATTGCAGAAGAGCTCGGTACCTCTTTGATGAAAAACATGGTTTCGATCGGTGCATCCAGTGCCATTCTTGGATTGCCGGTTGAAAGCTACCGCAACATCGTGGAAGATATGTTCCTGCGTAAAGGTGAAAAAGTCGTTGAGAAAAACATGGAGGCAATCCGCAAAGGCTTTGATTTCGTAAACGAAATCACGGGCGGGCAACTCCCGGAATTCGAACTGGAAAAAGCAGATGGACAAAAGCGTCTGTTCTTGATCGGGAACGATGCGATTGCTCTTGGTGCAGTTGCAGCAGGCTGCCGCTTCATGCCTGCATACCCGATTACGCCAGCGTCCGAGATCATGGAGTACCTGATTAAAAAATTGCCGAAATTTGGCGGTACCGTAATTCAAACCGAAGACGAAATCGCTGCCATCACCATGGCAATCGGCGGCAACTATGGTGGCGTTCGTACGATGACTGCATCCGCTGGTCCTGGTCTTTCTCTCATGATGGAAGCGATTGGACTTGCTGGTATGACCGAAACGCCAGTCGTCATCGTGGATACCCAACGCGGCGGTCCTTCTACTGGCTTGCCAACCAAACAAGAACAATCCGATATTAACGCAATGATCTGGGGGACACACGGGGAAATCCCGAAAGTTGTCATGTGCCCAAGCACCGTGGAAGAATGCTTCTATGACACCGTGGAAGCGTTTAACATCGCGGAAGAATACCAAGTGCCAGTTATTCTGGTAACGGACCTGTCTCTTTCCTTGGGTAAACAGACGGTTCTACCGTTTGACTACAGCAAGGTAGAGATTCGTCGCGGCAAGCTGCTGTCTGGTCAAGAACTGCCAGAAATGGAGCAAAACGATCAATTCAAACGCTACGAAGTGACGGAAGATGGCGTATCGCCACGCCCAATTCCAGGTCAAAAATACGGCTTGCACCACGTAACAGGGGTAGAGCATGCGGAGTCTGGTCGTCCTTCCGAGAGCCCTGAAAACCGCATTGCCCAAATGGACAAACGGATGCGCAAGCTGAACAAGCTTGTTGAACGTTTCCCGAACCCTGTGCTGTTTGAGGGTGCGAACGATGACGCGGACGTTCTCGTAATCGGGATCAACTCCGTAGGTGGAGCGATTGAAGAGGCGAAAGCACGTCTGGAGCAAGATGGCGTGAAGGTGAACCATGCACAACTCCGTCTGGTTCATCCATTCCCGACAGATGTTCTGAAGCCGTATGTTGACAAAGCGAAGCATGTTGTCGTTGTCGAGAACAACGCAACTGGCCAAATCGCGAACCTAGTGAAGCTGAATGTTGGCTCCGCTGAAAAAGTACACTCTTTGCTGAAATATGACGGGAATCCGTTCCTGCCATCGGATATTCATAATCAAATTAAGGGGCTGATCAAACATGGCGACTTTGAAAGAATTTCGCAATAATGTAAAGCCAAACTGGTGCCCAGGCTGTGGTGACTTCTCTGTACAAGCTGCTATTCAACGTGCAGCAGCGAACGTAGGTCTCGAACCTGAACAATTGGCAATCGTATCCGGTATCGGTTGCTCCGGCCGTATCTCCGGCTATGTGAACTGCTATGGTTTCCATGGCGTTCATGGTCGTGCGCTGCCGATCGCACAAGGCTTGAAAATGGCAAACCGCGAGCTGACGGTAATCGCATCTGGTGGCGACGGCGACGGTTTTGCAATCGGGATGGGACATACCGTACATGCGATTCGCCGCAACATGAACGTTACTTATATCGTAATGGACAATGCGATCTATGGTTTGACCAAAGGACAAACGTCCCCACGCTCCGCTGCCGGATTCGTAACGAAATCGACTCCACAAGGTTCGATTGAGCAAGCGATTTCTCCAGTAGAGCTGGCCTTGTCTGCTGGTGCAACATTCGTAGCCCAATCGTTCTCCAGCGACTTGAAAGGCTTGACCGAGCTGATCGAAAAAGGTATTCAGCACGAGGGCTTCTCCTTGATCAACGTGTTCAGTCCTTGCGTTACCTACAACAAAATCAACACATACGACTGGTTCAAAGAAAATATTGTGCCGGTTGAATCGATTGAAGGCTACGATCCACACGACCGCATTAAGGCAATGTCGCTTTCCATGCAACACCATGGTTTGATGACGGGCTTGATTTACCAAAACACCGAACAAAAATCGTACGAACAGCTCGTGGCTGGCTTCAAAGAGCAAGGCTTGGCCCACCAAGACCTCAGCCTGAGCGAAGCAGATTTCGCGAAACTGGTTGCAGAATTCGCATAAGCATGTACCAAAAAGCTTCTCTGTCATGGGACAGGGAAGCTTTTTTTAATGTCGTGCTTTTCGAGTCAATTGTCGGTATGCCAGCATCACAAGAAAAATCAGGACGAGCTGACCAAACAGCGGATAGAGTACCCCAAGCAGCGAGCTGAAGCCGACAAAGCTGATGACGTAACTGATGCCAAGTATCAGCACAACGCTCGTAAAGCGGGATAGCGGAGTGATGAGGGAGATTTGTCGGGCAAGGCCAAACACATTGGCCGTCAATGTCGAGAAAATTTCTGCGTAGATAAGCAATGAAAAAAGAAGCGCGATCATCCGCCCCAACCCACTGAGCAGAGCGACCATCGGGATTTCGGCTTCATGAACAGATGTCTGATGGGTGTAGAGCGACCAATACCCCAATAGGAGCAAGCAGCCGATTCCGATACCTCCCATAATTCCCCCTCTGATAAGCGGTTTTTCACTTTTGGATTCCTGTCCCATTGGAACGAGAATCGCCTGCGCAAGTGCGACGTTCATCGCCACATAATGAAGCGGAGAGGTGAACCAGGCGAAGGGCTTGATCACCTCGACGATGACACCGGGACCTCCTGTATCGATCCAAGGTTGAACGTGAAAAAAAACGAGAAAGGTAAAGATAAGCAGTAACGGGACAAACAGACTGTTGACAGCATGGATCGCCCCTAAGCCACGATACGAAACGACAAACACAAGAATGATCGAAAGCCAAATGCCTGCCTGAGAAGAAAATTGAAACGATTCGACAAAAAGCGCACCTGTTCCAGCAAGCATGACTGAGGTTGTACCGAGCAAAACAACAAATAAGAGCAAATTAAAAACGGTGCCAAATGTACTGCCGAAAAGGAACCGGTTAAAATCCTCAAAGGAACGTGCCTGTGTGCGGTGAGCGAGCAGCATCACCTGGGTGCCAGACCAGACGAAAAGCAGCGACGCAATGAAAATACCAATTAAGCCCTGCCAGCCATATTGAACAAAGAAGGTGAGGAGCTCACGACCTGAAGCAAAGCCGGCACCAACGACGGTTCCGATATACGTAAACGCAATTTGCGACGATTGTTTCCATGAATGTTGCATCGCACCCTCCTGTCCTTTTTCTATTTATCCTATGAGCAGTGTCGGACAATCATGTCTGAGGGTTGAGGCTTGCTATTTTGATGCAAGCCGAATAGAGTGGGAAATGGTAAGAGAATCGGAGAAAAATGGAGGGATGGCATGTGTTGCCAAACATACTGGAGGAAGCAAGACGTTTGATTGTTCAGCGGGTGCAGCCGGGGGAAACGGTTGTGGATGCGACAATGGGAAATGGCAATGACACGCTTTTTCTGGCGAAGCTGGTAGGAGAAACAGGCAAGGTAATTGCCTTTGATATTCAGCCAGAGGCTCTCGAAAAAACACATGCTCGACTGGTACAGGAAGGGATGGCCGCGCGAGCAGAGCTTCGGTTGGCGAGCCATGAAGAGATTCGCACAATTGAGCAAAAGGTTGGTGCCATCATGTTTAACCTCGGCTATTTGCCGGGAGGGGATAAGGAGGTCACGACCAAGGCGGAAAGTACAGTCCGTGCGATCGAAGCAGCCTTGCATACATTGCGTCCGGGAGGCATTCTGACAATTGTCGTATACTGGGGACATCCGGCAGGACAGGTGGAAAAGGAAGCGGTGGAAGCGTACTGCGAAAGCATCAACCAATCGCTTGCCCTTGTGCTTCGCTACCAATATGTCAATCAGCAGAATCAAGCTCCGTTTTTGATTGCGATTGAACGAAGAATGTGAATGTCCTCTCTATGTGAACATTTGTATTTGTTTTTCGTAATGTGTCTTTGTCGTATGGACATATAAGTTTGTTCTATGATATCCTACACTCAAGAAATGACTGGAAGTCCATTTTACAGAGTGAAAGGGTCGAGCCGAAGTGGGTACGAAGACGATGAAGGCGATTGTAAAACATCATTCCGGTTTCGGGGCGCAGCTGCAGCAGGTTCCAGTTCCGCAGGTTGAGCCGCACGAAGTACTTGTTCAAGTTAAAGCAACATCTATTTGTGGAACGGATGTTCACATTTATACATGGGATGCATGGGCAGAGAGCAGAATCAAGGCTCCGATGGTGTTTGGTCACGAATTTTCCGGAGTGGTTGTCGAGGTTGGCAGCAGTGTCCAGGGAGTGCGCGTCGGTGACCATGTATCGGCGGAGACACATGTTGTTTGTCATCAGTGTTTGCAATGCCGTACCGGCCAATACCATATTTGCCAAAATACACAAATTCTCGGCGTCGATTTTCAGGGCTGCTTTGCCGAGTATGTAAAAATACCAGCGGAAAACATCTGGAAAAATCCAGTAGATATGCCGTTTGAGCAGGCGTCCATTC
>JBLNEJ010000548.1:0-5334 GCA_050262535.1 Clostridia bacterium | reverse complement strand
TCTTTTTTGTGTATCTAATGCTGGATCAATCCTGCAGGGCAACACCCTCTGGCAGCCATACGTAAGGATTTTCCCCGCGGTCCCGGATCAAATTGTATTTAACCGGATGAAAGCCCATCTTCAGCCAAAACTGGTCTGCACGACAGCGGGAATTGGTTTTGATCGGCAGTCCAAAGCTCTTCGCGTGATTCACGAGCTGGGTTCCCAAATCTTTGTTGCGGTAATCGGGAAGCACTTCGAGCTTCCACAATTCATAATAATCTTGTGCCGGTTGGAAATAGCGGTCGTATTTGCCATCGATTTTGTACAAACTCATCCGGCCAACCAGGCGGTCGCCATCATATATGCCATAGAAAGGTGATTCTGAATCATTTTCGACGATGTTAGCCTCCAGATCTTCCTTCATGGACAGCTCTTCCAACCCGAATTCCCGAAATTTTTGAAACTCCTCGAGCGTTTTGTAATTGATGCTCAGGCGTTTTACCTCGTACATAAAACGATGCAGCTCCTCTCAACACGTAATCCTCAACACGATTCTACTTTATTATACACAATATCGGGCACAAATTCTCTACAGGAAAAATTCATCTAGGACGAATAAGATTCATTGAACGTTATCCAGATTTTTGGTATTCTTTTGATAAGTATACATGTTCTGCACGGTTTCCTGTTGGAACCGTTTGTCGGATCATCCTGAGGAGGTGCGCTACGGTTCCATTGTCACCCGATCCTTGCAGGGACGAGCCTTCAAGAGCCGATCGGTTTTTAAGCCATGGGACTAACGGAAGGGCTTTTCATTCAAAGCTTTTCCTATCGACAAAAAATTTTGAAAGTATTGGGAGGATTTTTCTTCCATATACCGAAATGGTTGTCTACCGCAAATAATGCTCCATCTGAAATGCGCACGTTCTGGAGAAGGGAGAAGCGGATCATGACACTCCTGGCATCTGTGGCTGCTGTATGGTCGTATTTTTGGGCGATTCTCACAGCTCTTCCTATAATCGGTTTCATCCTCGTGTATGGCATCGTTTTTTTCTGGAAAAAAAACCATCGTCTTGCTCTGCAATGGTCCGTCTCCCTTACGAATTTGCTGCTCATGAAAGCGGTAGCTGTAGCATACGGAGTCATATGGCCAGATGCTTGGTCAGCGTGGGTCTGGATTATCCTCACCGTGCTGGGCATTGCGGCTTTGCTGGGCTGGATACAAATCAAGCTTCGCGGAAAAATTTCATTGGCAAGAATCGGATTTTCCACCTGGCGAATTACATTCGTGCTGTTTGGATTCGCTTACCTGATGCTGTTTAGTACCGGCATTTGGAAGAACATGCAGTTTGTATAGAGATATTTGAACATTTAGATAGAAAAAGAAAGTGAAAGAGGGTCGACACATTATGCGCCTCCCCATTGAGATGATCGGTAACAAAATCCGCAGTATTCGGAAAGAAAAAGGCTTTACCCTGGAGAACATGGCATCGAAAACTGGGCTAAGCAAAGGGTTGTTAAGCCAGGTAGAGCGAGGGATTTCGCAGCCCTCTCTTGATTCGTTATGGAAAATTACGAAAGCGCTTGAATCCTCGATGGTTCATTTTTTTGAAGAAATTGATCAAAAGCACGTCCATGTCATCCGAAAGCAAAAAAGGCGTCAACTGCTTTTCCCTGACTCGAATGGAACCGTCTCGCTGTTGTCCGCAGGCGGCAATGCCAAGCTCGCAACACTGGAAATACGATTGCAGCCGGGAGAAATGGTGAAGGAAACGATTGTACAGGCAGAAGGCGAAGAATGCCTGGTCATGATCTCGGGCAGTGTAACGGTTCGATTGGGAGAAGAGGAGTACCTCCTGGAAGAGGGGGACAGCCTTTATCTGGCAAGCACGCAGACGCATCAACTCGAGAACACGGGAGACTGCGAAGCGATCATAATATGGTCTGTCACGCCACCGCAGCTGTAGCGGCAGAATGGAGGCAGCAGTAAGGCAACCTAAACACTTTAGGTTGCCTTGTTTTTTCCCTAAAACCGATTCTCATGCTATAATGTAATCAACCGAAAAAAAGTAAGTGAGATACAAGGAGTGTACCATGAAGATTGATTCTTTTGTGCTGCCTACCGCCAACCGGCTTGTTGCCGATTATTTGCAAGTGAAACCAGAGGCGATGCAGTTTTTTTCATATGCACCCTTTGATGGTACAGCAATGCGGCAACGTCTCGTTCAATTGAAGGAACGATGTATAGAGCATCGTGAGGAGCTGGCCGATGGGTTGGCTGTCTACAACACGCGCGTAGGCAATCACGATGCGGCACTGGAAAACATTGAGTTGCTGCGCAGCGAGAATACCTTTGTGGTCATCGCGGGACAGCAGGCGGGTGTCATGACAGGCCCGCTTTACACGATTTACAAAGCGATCAGCATTCTCCATACGGCCAAGCAGCTGCAGGAAGAGCTCGGGGTAACGGTCGTGCCCGTCTTCTGGATTGCGGGAGAGGATCACGATCTCGAAGAAATCAACCATGTCTGGGTATCGGATGCAAATGGAAAGCCGACCAAGCAGAAGCTCCCTTTCAAGCCAAAAGGAAAGCGCTCCGCAAGCATGCAGAATCTCGAACGTGAGCAGGCTGAGCGGTTTATCCGTGATTTTTTTGCAGCACATGCAGAGTCCGAGCATACGCAGAAACTTCGCAAGCTGGCAAGCGACGCGCTGGAACATGCGGCTACACCGGTTGACTGGTTTGCTCGACTGCTGGTCCATTTCTTTGGCAAGTATGGATTGGTGCTCGCTGAATCTTCGTCCGCATACGTTCGCAAGCTTGAACAACCGGTGTTTCGCAAGGTACTGGAGCACAACGGACAGATCAGCCAACTGCTGGCGGATTCCGAAAGAAAGCTGCGCGAAGCGGGATATGGTACACAGCTTGAGCTGGATGAGCGATCAGCCCATTTGTTCATTTACGAAGGGGAGGAGCGTTCCCTTTTGGAGCGCGAAGGAGAGAAATTCCTGACCAAAGGGGGACGACGCTCCTATACGAAGCAGGAGCTGCTGGAGCTGCTTGAACAAGAGCCTGAACGGTTCAGTGCCAATGTCGTGTCTCGCCCGCTTGCCCAGGAGCATCTGTTTCCGACGCTGGCGTTTATTGGGGGGCCGGGGGAAATCGGCTACTGGGCGTATTACAAAGCGCTTTTTGCCGAGCTTGGCTATGAGCTGCCGATTGTGCTGCCGCGTACGTCCATTACGCTGGTCGATGGTGGCCTAGAGCGTGTGATGGAGCATTTCGGATTGCGTCTTCCCGATGTATTGGACGGATTTGCGGAATGGAAGGAGAAGTGGCTGGAGGGATTGAAGGAGCCGGGCTTGTCAGAACGCTTTGAAGCGGCGCGACAGGCCATTCTTGCCGCGTACCAGCCGCTGACCGAGCATGTCATCACGGTTGACCCGGGACTGCGGGGGCTGACGGACAAAAATACGAACCGTTTGCTTGAACAGGTCGAATTTTTGCAAGAGCGTGTAGAGCGTTCCGTGCAACAGCGGCACCAGGTAGAGCTGGACCGCATCGCCAGGCTGGAAAACCACCTGATACCAGGTGGAAAGCTGCAGGAACGCGTCTGGTCAATCTTTACTTACTTGAACACGTATGGACCGGACCTTGTCGATCGGCTGATGGAGGTACACTATCCGTTTGACGGGACCCATAAAGTTGTCTATCTATAAAAAGGAAAAAAGAGTGCCGCAATGCGAATGCAAGGGCACTCTTTTTTTGCATCTTTACCGTCGCTTCCACAGCATGTACAGGGCTGTAATCGCAAACGGGTAAAGTGCCGACCATCCCAGAAACGGGTAGAGCAGCAGGGTGACGATGAGAGAAATCCAGGCAGCAGTGCGCCCGGTAAGACTATCCTTGAGCAACCGGACACCTGCGAAGCAGCCGCCGATATAGGTGGCAAAAAAAGTTGCATTCGGAAACTGGATCAGTTCCGCCAATGTGATCACACCGCTCGCTAATACAGATAGTACAATGGCAAAGCACAGCGTTAAAAAAGCGAGCCCGCCAACGGGGGTTTGGCGCTTGGGATCAAGCTTGCCGAACCAGCGCGGGGCGCTGCCCTCCTTGGCAAGGGCATAGGCGATCCGGGAGGCAGCGCTGACATAGGCGTTCGCGGTAGCGATACAGATGAACAAAGCGGTAATGGCGACAATCCAGCCGCCAGCGTGACCGAGGCTAAGCTGCACCATAATGGAAAGGGACGCTTCGGTGATGCCTTTTCCATAACTGTGTGTCCCAACAGTGACGAAGGCGATACCAAAGTAAAGCAGAGCGACAAGCCCGGCGCTCCACAAAACGCCTCGGATGGCATTCTTTTTCGGATCGACGAACTCTTCAGATAAATGCGTGACGGCTTCCCACCCAATGAAGCACCAGAACAACAGGCCAGCTGTCTGAATGACACTGATCCATCCGTTTGGTGCAAACGGGGTAAAGTTAGATGAGGAAACATGCGGCAAACCTGCTGCAATGGCCAAGAGCAGAATCGCCAAAATGAGCGAGACGACGACCGTTTGCACCTTTCCAGCTACATGCAGACCGAACCGGTTCATGATCAGCACGGCGAGAAGAATAAGGGCTGCAATGCCGTATACTTGCCATTCACCTAAGGAAAACAGCACAGCGACATAATGAGCACCGGTAACCGCCAGGATCGGTGCGCCGATCGGTACCGAAAGCAGGAAAAACCAGCCGACAAGATCGCCGAACCGATCTCCGTATGCCAGGCGAACAAAGTGTGAAACACCGCCGGCATTAGGATGGGAAGCCGACAGCAGACCCATTGTGACGGCCATGGGGATCACAAGAAGAGACATGACGACCCAGGCGATGATCGAGGCAGGGCCCGCCATTTCCGCTGCCAAACCGGGAATCAGTAAAACACCTGAGCCGATGACCGCTCCAATGTAAAGGGCGACGATCTGGGGCAAAGATAATGTTTTTCGAAGCGAAGCTGCTGGTGCGCTTGCTTTAGACATGGGACCATCCTTCTTTCGCGGGGGGATCGATAAGTTGCACCCATTGTAGCATGGTTTTTCCAATCGTAATTATCTATAATAATCGATAAAACCCATCATATAATTTGATGATAAGCGATGAGGAGGAGTCGGATGGATACGCGCTATTTGCAAACCTTTCGCGAAGTGGCCAAATGGCACAGCTTTACCCGTGCAGCCGAGGTGCTAGGCTATGCCCAGTCAAGCGTGACGACACAGATCCAAATCCTTGAGGCTGAGTTTGGGGCGACGCTGTTTGAGCGGTGGGGGAGACGAATCCGGCTGACGCAGGCGGGGGAACTG
>JBLNEJ010000547.1:0-5708 GCA_050262535.1 Clostridia bacterium | reverse complement strand
TCTAAACTAACAGAAGTACGCTTCGTCGGCGCATTCTCCGGCAAAAATGACATAATCATACAGGTTTGTTTTCATGATAACGATGAGCTGATCATGTTTGTGAATGAGCGACTGTCCCAGATTGACGGGATCGTAGCGGCAGACGTTTCATTGGAGCTAAAGCAGTTCAAAGATTCCTTCTCGTATGTCGGTGAAGCAGAAAATGTCCATTGAAAGGAGTGATGCCATCCGGTAATCAGTGGAGTGTCGTCATTTGTTGTTCGCTATTTTCAGAAAAAAGAAAATTGGGGGTTTATTGCGATGAAAAAGAGCGTATTCGCATTAGTAAGTTCAGTGGTAGTTCTTGGTACAGCTTTGGCTGGTTGCGGTGGTGGAGACTCAACAAAACCTGCAGAGCAAACGCCAGCAGCTAACAACACAACACCGGCAGCAGAACCGGCGAAGTCAACAGAGCCGCAAGTCCTGAAAATCAACTTGCACTCCGAGCCGCCAACTGCTGACACAGGTCTCGCGGAAGACTCAACCTCGGGTACCGTTGTGCGCTCCACTTTCGACGGTTTGACTCGTACCGGCGAAGATGGCAAACCGCTGAATTCTGCTGCGGAAAATGTAGAAGTGTCGCCTGATTTGAAAACATACAAATTCACGATTCGCGAAGCAAAATGGAGCAATGGTGATCCGGTAACTGCGCATGACTTCGAATATGCATGGAAGCGCGTTCTTGATCCGAAAACTGCTTCCAACTACGCTTATCAGCTGTACTACATCAAAAATGGCGAAAAAGCGAACAAAGGTGAAGCCGGTCTTGACCAAGTCGGTGTAAAAGCACTTGACGACAAAACACTGGAAGTAACGCTGGAAAATCCAACTCCTTACTTCCTGGAGCTGACGTCCTTCTATACTTACTATCCGGTTAATAAGAAAGTGGTATCCGCTGATCCGAAATGGGCAACTGAAGCAAAAACTCACGTAGGTAACGGTCCTTTCAAAATGGAATCCTGGGAACATAAGAGCAAAATGGTTCTCGTGAAAAACGAAAACTACTGGGATAAAGATGTTGTGAAACTCGACAAGATCGAATTCTCGATGGTAGAAGACGAGAATACCGAATTGTCCATGTTTGACAACGGTGAAATCGACTGGGCAGGTGCTCCTTTCAGCTCCTTGCCAACTGACGCGATGCCAGCTCTGAAAGAAGCCGGAAAAATGACGATCCAACCGATCGCAGGTACTTACTGGTACAAATTCAATACGGAAAAAGCTCCGTTTAACAACGTGAAAATCCGTAAAGCGTTTGCATATGCTTTCGACCGTCAATCCATCATTGACAACATCACGCAGGCTAACCAACAGCCAGCAATGGGTGCAGTGCCTCCTTCCATGGCGCTGAACAAAGATGGATACTTCAAAAACAATGACCTTGAAACAGCAAAAACACTGCTTGCTGAAGGGATGAAAGAACTCGGAATCACCAAGCTGCCTCCGATCACTTTGTCCTTCAACACATCCGAAGGTCACAAAAAGATTGCTGAAGCAATCCAAGACCAATGGAAGAAAAACCTTGGCGTAGAAGTCAAGCTGGAGAACCAGGAATGGAAAGTATATATCGAAAGCTTGCACGCAGGAAACTTCCAAATCGGACGTATGGGCTGGTTGGGTGACTTCAACGATCCAATCAACTTCCTGGAGCTGTACAAAGAAAAAGACGGCGGAAACAACGATACTCGTTGGGAAAATCCGAAGTTCAAAGAATTGCTGAATCAATCTGCGCTTGAGTCGGATCCAGAAAAACGGAAGAAAATCCTGGCTGACGCAGAAGCAATCCTGATGGATGAAATGCCAATCATGCCAATCTACTTCTACACCAACTCGTGGGTGAAGAAGGAAGAAGTAAAAGGCGTGCAAGTGGATGGCCTGGGTCAAGTGGACTTCAAATGGGCTTCTCATGAGAAGTAATTCCATTTACTCGGGAGTTACACAGGGGTAATATAAGGGCTGTCGATGAGTTAAGGTATATGGTGTATACCCATATACCTTAACTTATGCAGCACCATACAAAGAGAAAAGATTTTTGGGGATTGGTTATTACACAATCGATTTTTGCACTGTGAATTCAAAACTAGATACGATCACTTCGCAGTGCGAAAATGGGAAGTGAGAGTAGCAATATTACTATAAGGAGGAATAAGGGTTGATCCGTTATCTTGCCAAACGTATTATTAACATGATCTTAACCTTGTTTTTGATTGTAACGGCCACCTTTTTCTTGATGCAGGCCGTTCCAGGGGGACCCTTTACCGCGGAGAAAAACGTACCGCCAGAAATTAAACAAGCGCTGGAAGCGTATTATGGAATTGACAAGCCTCTCTTCCAGCAATATCTCGATTACCTGGTACGGGTAATTACATGGGATTTGGGCCCATCATTCGCCGAGAAGTCATCGACGGTTAATGACATGATTAATCAAGGCTTCCCAGTATCCGCCCATCTTGGATTGCAGGCACTTGCTGTTGCCGTGTTTGGCGGAATTATATTGGGAGTAATTGCAGCTTTGAAGCATAACAAATGGCAGGATTCGAGTGCAACTGTAATTGCCGTGTTGGGTCTTTCGGTTCCAGCATTTATCCTGGCTTCATTTTACCAATACATTTTTTCGATCAAACTGGGTTGGTTCCCGATCGCGAAATTCGATACGTTCAAACATACCATCCTTCCGACATTTGCGTTGGCAGCGCTGCCGATGGCGTTCATCGCTCGTCTGACTCGTTCAAATATGCTGGAAGTGCTCGCACTTGACTATATTAAAACAGCGAAGGCAAAAGGGCTCTCTTCGATTGCGGTAACGGTTAAGCACGCAATTCGCAACTCAATTCTGCCTGTTATCACTTATCTTGGACCACTCGCTGCAGGGATCTTAACCGGTACGTTTGTTATTGAACGGATCTTTGGTATTCCTGGATTGGGTAGCCGTTTCGTTCAATCGATTACGAACCGTGACTATACGGTTATTATGGGGACAACTGTTTTCTATTCCATTTTCCTGGTTGCACTTGTCCTGCTGGTTGACATTGCCTACACGTTGATCGATCCGCGAATTAAACTGACGGACGTTGGGAAGGAGTAACTTCAATGCAATTGACCAAAGAGCATTTCGAACCGATTTCGATGGACCTCCGTCAGGCGGAAGAAATCAAACGACCAAGCCTTTCCTTCTGGGCTGATGTATGGCGCCGTCTGAAAAAAAATAAAGTTGCTATGGCTTCGATGATTTTCATTATTGTCCTGCTTGCATTGGCGGTATTCATTCCGATCTTCAGTTCGAATGATTACTTCACAACCGATCTGGCAGGCAAAAACAAAAAACCTTCTGTAGAGCACTGGTTTGGTACCGATGATTTGGGACGCGATATGTTTGTCCGCATCTGGTACGGGGCACGCATTTCCCTTGAGGTTGGCTTTGCTGCAGCGGCGATCGACTTGATCGTTGGGATTATTTACGGTGGTATCGCCGGTTTCTATGGCGGAAGAGTCGATGAAATTATGATGAGGATTGCCGACCTGCTTTTTGCAGTGCCATATTTGCTCGTCGTCATTTTGCTGATGGTCGTAATGGGACCAGGTCTGTTGACGATCATCATCGCCTTAACGGTTACGGGGTGGATTGGGATGGCCCGGATTGTGCGGGGGCAAATCCTGCAGCTGAAAGCGCAAGAATATGTGCTTGCAGCACGCTCCCTTGGTGCAGATAACAAACGCTTGATCTTCAAACACCTGATTCCGAATGCTCTTGGCCCGATCATTGTTACGCTGAGTTTGACCGTTCCAACGGCAATTTTCGCGGAAGCCTTCCTGTCCTTTATCGGTCTTGGGGTAGCTGCTCCGATCGCTTCGTGGGGAACGATGGCGAACGATGGTTTGCCAGCGATGAAATATTATCCATGGAGACTGATGTTCCCGGCCATTTTCATCAGTGTTACCATGCTGGCCTTTAACTTATTGGGCGACGGACTGCGCGATGCAGTAGACCCGCGTCTTCGCAAATAGGAGGGATCATCCAAATGGAACGCATTCTCGAAGTAAAAGACCTACATGTCTCCTTCCAAACCTATGCTGGTGAAGTAAAGGCCGTTCGTGGCGTTAATTTTCACGTAAATCGTGGTGAGGCAGTAGCCATTGTAGGGGAGTCCGGTTGTGGGAAATCCGTAACGGCACAAACCTTGATGAAGCTTATTCCGATGCCTCCTGGCAAGATCAAGAAAGGCGAGATCTTGTTTAACGGTGCGGACATCGTAAAAAAATCGACCAAGGAAATGGAAGCGATTCGCGGTAAAGAAATTGGGATGATCTTCCAGGATCCAATGACATCGCTTAATCCGACCATGACGATCGGAAACCAGATCATGGAAGGCTTGGTCAAACACCAGAATATGTCGGGCGCGCAAGCAAGAGCTCGTGCGATCGAACTATTGACAATGGTAGGAATTCCTCAGCCAGAGCGTCGTGTGACTCAGTATCCACATGAATTTTCCGGCGGGATGCGTCAACGCGCGATGATCGCGATCGCGTTGGCTTGCTCTCCTCAATTGTTGATTGCCGATGAGCCGACAACAGCGCTCGACGTTACCATTCAGGCACAAATTCTTGACCTGATGCGAGATTTGCAAAAACAGACTGGTACGTCCATTATCTTGATCACGCATGACTTAGGCGTTGTTGCGGAAATGTGCGACCGTGTAATCGTTATGTATGCAGGTAAGGTAATCGAAACCGGAACGGTTGACGACATTTTCTACAATCCACAGCATCCTTATACCAAAGGCCTGTTGCGTTCCGTTCCACGACTTGACCTGAATCGTGATGAACCGCTTACACCAATTTACGGAACGCCTCCAGATTTGCTCAATCCGCCAGTTGGTTGCGGCTTTACAGCTCGCTGCGAGAACGCCATGCGTGTTTGCAAGGAATTTGACCCGGAACTGAACGACATCAGCAAAACACAACGTGCGGCTTGCTGGTTGCAGCATCCGCTTGCACAAGGTCGATAAACCTCAAGGGAAGGAGTGACAATCTTTGGAAAAGCGTGACACACTTATCGAAGTCAAGAATTTGAAAAAGTTTTTTCAAATCGGAGACAATACGCTAAAAGCGGTTAATGATATCTCGTTTGAAATTAAACGCGGAGAAACACTCGGTGTAGTAGGTGAGTCCGGCTGCGGGAAATCTACCGCTGGCCGTACCATGCTGCGTCTGTATGAGCCGACAGCCGGCGACATCCTGTTCGAAGGAAAAAGCATTGTGAACCTGAATGCACAGGAAATGAAAGCAATGCGCCGCAATATCCAGATGATTTTCCAAGACCCGTACGCGTCGCTCAACCCACGTATGACGGTAGGCGATATTATCGGGGAAGCTCTGGACATCCACGGTTTGGCGACGGGAGAAAAGCGGAAGCAGCGGATTCAAGAGCTGCTCTCACTGGTCAGCTTGAATCCTGAGCACTTGAACCGTTTCCCTCACGAATTCTCTGGAGGTCAGCGTCAACGGATCGGGATTGCGCGTGCGCTCGCCGTTGAGCCTAAATTTATCGTGTGTGACGAGCCGATTTCCGCTTTGGACGTGTCGGTTCAAGCGCAGGTCGTGAACCTGCTTGAGTCATTGCAGGAAAAGATGGGTTTGACGTACATGTTTATCGCCCATGACCTTTACAT
>JBLNEJ010000546.1:0-10911 GCA_050262535.1 Clostridia bacterium | reverse complement strand
GAATAATTATGGGTAATGATGCAATTGACCGGATCACCTACAGCCGCCCCAAGAGGTTCGTGGAACACAACCTCCACAATGTCACCCTCCTGATAGGTGACGGTGCCTTCGTACATCTTTTTTCCCCATTTGATTTGAACAATTGGATCCATGAACACGTCCCCCTAAACCTTCTCCTCCTACTATATATCACCTTTTTCCATCAGCAAAACACCTTTTCTCGGTTATAATGGTTTCATGGACAAACGGATAGGAGGTCTTTCTGAATGAGTCGCTATCAAATGATTTCATTGGTTCTCGCAATCTTAATCGCAGCTTGTTACGTAGGAGCAGGTGTTTTTATCGCGGAAGGAAGTACACTTGGCGTAATCACCTGCCTGGCAGTATCTGTCGGCCTGATGGGGGTCGGTTTTTCCTTAAAGCGGAAATATCTAGGCTAACTACTACCTTCGCACCAAAAAGCTGTTGACGTAAAACAAAAATGAAGTAATGCTGCCCGCTTGCTTTAATAACTGCTTGGCGGTGTTGTAGATTTGCGGTTGATAGCGATTTACCTTGCGATCCACAAGATAAAACGTGATCAACCCGTCTACAATCATGCCGTGAAAAGGGGCGTTCGGCAAGTTCTTCACACTTTCCTTGGCGCGGCGAACGAAATATTGCAATCTGTCCGTCGTCTCGTTGCTTGAGGAATAATAGCTGACAAAGTTGAGATCTCCTCCTGCCTTGTCTTCCTCCAGGTCGATCAGGTAATCAAGGAGAATGTGCAAGCCGCAAACCCACGGAAAATAGGCGGCATCGAGGCTGACGATGTCAGTATCATCAATCGCGGGCTCGGTTGCCATGACGAACAAGGCGAAAATGCCGATCGTCGAACCCGTCACAGCCGAAAACTCTTGCCAGAGTATGTCCGGATAGTGAAGCCGATGTTCTTGCCACCAGGCAAGCAACTCGGCTTCTCTTTTTTCCGGAGCAATATGTTTATGTACCTGCAGATCGCTGTAGAGCAGCGAGTATTTCAACACCAGGGGTTGCACCGTTTTGTACGATGGAAGCTTGGCGACCGCGTTCTGACATGTCTTCACAAGCTGTGCCAAAAATCCACCGTCTTCCTTCTCCTCTCGATAACGGTAATAATCACGAATCGGAGCACCCGGCGTAAGCGCGTCCTGCATAGAGAGATGGAGTTGACGAAAATCAACGGGGTCAAGCGACGTGCTTCGGTCACATAGATTGTCCAAATAATCACTGATCGTTTGGTACGCTACAATCAACGGAACCAGAACCTCCACGTGTGCAATGGCCTGGGATGCATAAACCGCTCCGCCCTCGCAGTGGAACTTCTTCGTTGACATGCTGTCCATCGCTTGTTTACGCAGCTCTTGATCGGGAATCGTCTGTGCCTTTTCATACCATGAGGAAAATTCCCGCTCCACGATCGGTTTTACATACCGATAGATGCGATAGAGCAGCTGCCATGGATTCCGGATTCCTTTGCCCTTCACGTGTATGCCTCCTAGAATTCTCTTCTACCATCATATCATACTCGGCAGTATCATTTCATTGATTCGCACCATTACCTCATTGAAGGAGGCTTTCATGACTTGAACTTATCGGTCAGCTCATGATTTAAACTGCTTAAATGACTTGCCATTTCGGCTATTTGGTTGGATGCCTGCGTAATTTCATCAAAGGTCTTTTTGAATTGAATGACAAATCCGGAAAAATTTTGAATTCTCAGTCCGCTTGATTTCACACTTTGGACTGCCTGGTCAAATACATGCACGATATTCTGATTCGTTTCCCGAATTACTTTGGTCCCCTCTACAATGTACGAAAACGATTCATCAAATTTCCCGATGGTATTCTGGACCGTTTCAATTTGGCTTTGAATATGGTCGAGTGCTTCCTCCGTCTGGGTTGCCAGCTTTCGCACCTCTTGGGCGACAATTGCAAAGCCGCGTCCATGCTCGCCAGCCCTCGCTGCTTCAATAGCCGCGTTTAAGGAAAGAATATTGGTTTGATTGGAGATTCGACGGATCGTATTGACGATTTCACCGATTTTTTGGGAGCTTCCGCCCAGTTCGGTGGTCAGCTCTTTCGAAGTATTGATCTGTTCAACAAAGTTCTCCATCCGTGTCAACGCATCGAGCACATCGATTTTGCCATCTTCCACGGTAGTGATCATCCGACTGGAACTGTATTGAATCTCCTCGATTTCGGAGAGCATTTGAGTGACTTGTCGCTGGTTATCCGTAATGGAGGAAGAGGTTTCCTCCGCACTTGCTGCCAGCATAGTGGCCGACTGATTGAGCTGATCTTGCAGCTCCTTGACCTCATTAAGCTTCATCATTGAAGACGTATACGAGTCGATATACGTATTGATGGCGATCTGCATGTCAAAAGAGCAAAGCCGTTGAAAGGAACGGAAAATGCGCAGTGCCCGGCCCGGATCATTGTTGAGCTCCAGCATCAGCATCCTCAACACCTCGTCCTGGATGATCGTATACGCACCAATATACCATTCCGGAAACAGATTGATTCGGTTGTGCACATTGCCGATCACTTTGCGTCGAAGGACATACTCCCTGCCCACTTTGCCGGATACCATGTCGAGCAAGTAATTGGTAAAGGTCATCTTCAGCTTCTCGATGGTGGAATGGTTCTGAATAATCGCGGCAAGTAGCGGTACTCGCTCAATTTCCTGGTAGAAGCCGTCAACGATTTGGGAGATGTTTTTCTCAAACAAGCTTCTCGCATCGTACAGGACTTGAAAATCATGTTCCGTCAACCCGATGAAATTCAACTTGTCCACTTCGTTACCAGCCATAAGTTCTTTATAATGCCGCTGTATCTCTTCATTTATGTCCAATGAAGACTCTTCCTTTTTGTTTGAAAATGCCCGAAAGGAAAGCGAACCTTTCTCATCAGCCAAAATTGTTTTAAACGGGCAACCACTCATTTCTCTCTAGCCCCTTTCTTCTCTCATCAATTGTACAGAATTCCAAATAATACAATATCAATGAATACCCAATAAAGAAACTGCCCAGTCCGTCGATTTGGTGAACAAAAAACAGCATTTCTCCCGGTACCGACAGGATCCATGCTGTTTCGTTACAGTTTCTTGCTTTTTCTCCAGATCCAGATGGTTTGGTCTATGGAATCAGCTTGGTCATACCGTCTGCGCAAGCGACGCGGCGCTCCTTCAACAGCTTGCCCAGCGCACGTTTAAAAGCAGACTTGCTCATGCCGAACGTGTCCTTAATCTCCTCCGGCGAAGTATCATCGGTAAACGGCATGGAATCGCCGTTCTCCTTCATGTACGCAATCAGCCGATCGGCGTCTTCACGGTAAAGCTGCTCCTTACGCGCTTTTAACGAGCCATTCAGCCGACCATCCTCCCGTACGAAGCTGATGCGGCTTTGTACGGTTTGCCCGAGGCGCAGCGGCTCTGGCATTTCGTCGCGGTGAATGAACAGGATGTGTTCTCCTTCTGTCAAAAGAAAGGCCCCTGCCCCAATCAGCTTGTACACGGTACCGTCCATTTGCTTGTTCAGCATGTCTGCTGAAGCCGGCTTGGCATTTCGCACGATGACCTCCTCGGTCACCGGCTGGGCCAAAAGCCGCCCTTCCTTGTCTTGTTTGAGGCTGACCAGCAGCATGTCGCCAACCTGCGGCCATTCATTTTTCATTTTGGGAAGATCGTCAATAAACAACAGGACGTCCCGGTTGATCCCGTTATTCAGATAAACACCCATGCGAGGCACGACATCGACGACCTCAAGCCAACCGAACTCTCCCATTTTGACGATTGGCTCTTCCATGGTGGCAGCAAGACGCCCTTCATGATCGTTGTACAAAAACACTTCAACCGACTCGCCCTCGTGCAATTGACGTGTTGCCTCATTCTTATGTAACAAAATATCGGTTTCGCCGTCATGCAAAAAATAACCATACTCGGTGACACGCGCTACCGGCAATGTAACCGTTGTTCCTGCCGGCAGCTTGCTTTGCTTCACCTTTGCTGCCGATGGGCGCGGCGTTTTGCGATCCGGTGCCATTCTGCCTTTAGGTCGATCCGAACGTCTGGCTCCAAACGACCGATTCCCTGCCTGTTTCATTCAACCACTTCCTGTCCCTTGGGTTGTATCCTCTCATTATACACAAAACGTCGAAAGCTAGAAAAAGAGTCTCGACAACTTTTCCCAACATCCACAACAAGAGCATGCTAAAATAGGAACGATTCACCGGAAATTATTTCTAGGAGAGATGGTATGCTGACCTATGTAGAACATATCATTTTAGGCATTGTACAAGGCTTGACCGAATTCCTGCCAATCTCGAGCACCGGTCATCTCGTATTGTTTGGCAAGCTGTTCGGGTTGCGCGAAGCCGGATTGCTCTTTGACACGATGCTCCATTTCGGTACGTTGATCGCCGTTGTCGTGTTTTATTGGAGTGAGGTAAAGCACTTGATGATGAATCCGACCGGCAGACTTGCTCGATTGCTCATTGCCGGAACGATACCGACAGCGGTGATTGGACTCACACTGGAAGATTTCTTTGAAGGAATATCACGAACCGGACAAACGATCGGATTGGAATTTCTGGCAACAGGTGTCATTATCTGGGGTGTTGAATCCATGAGGCAAGGGCATCGCACATTTGAGGAAATCGGTTACCGGGATGCATTGATCATTGGCACACTGCAGGGGGTTGCCATTTTGCCTGCCATTTCCCGATCCGGGTTGACCATAGCAGGAGCCTTGCTGCGTGGAATTGACCGTGCGGATGCGGCGCGGTTCTCCTTCTTGCTCTCTCTTCCCGCGATTCTCGGCGCCTCTGTTCTGCAAACGAAGAAGCTGATCGACAATCCGGTTGACTTGACCTATCTTGCCCCGATGCTGGTTGGTACGGGGTTCGCCGCAGTTGCCGGATATTTTGCAATTCGCTGGATGGTGAAGATTGTGAGTAGCGGCTCGATGAAAGGTTTTGCCGTCTATGTATGGATATTGGGCGCCATCATCGTTGCCATGCAGCTTATGGGCATATGGTAAAGGAAGGAAGATGGGGCGCGAGCAGTCCCGCCCCCATTTTATTTGACCTTCTCCTGTTCCTCAAGCCATCGGCCAGCAGCCACTTTGGCCACAATCAGAACAGCTGCCCAGACCGCTGTAGCAAGCAAAGCAGTCCACCCCCAGCTTGCCGTGCCGAGCGTAAGATATAGCAGGAGATGAGCGATAAAGACCCCGATGATCCACACTACCAGATTCATTTTGCTAATGTATCGCATGATGTCGCCCATGCACGATTCCCCTTTTTCACGATTTGTCTATTCCTTTCTGTTATTTCCCGGCAAAACGAAGGTTATCCCTGTCACGTCCTGCCAGGAAAGCAATGAATCCTCATCGGGTAGAACTCGAATGGGTCGTACATACTAACAGAAGCGACAGAAGAGGGAGGCGAGACGAGTGGGAAAAAATCGAAAAGGTGCAGCAAACCTCAACCAGAAGGGATTGGCGGTTACAGGTTTGACCAGCGATACACTGGCTGATGATACACAGCACGTAGTCGATCTGGAGGCTGGTCGAAAACGTAACAAGCCACAAAATGGATAAACGCCAATAAGGACTGCCAGTTACAATGGCAGTCCTTCTGTTACAATTGCTTACTTACGCGGAAAACGCAACGTGATCAACGCTCCGCCATCCGGATGATTTCTGGCTGCGATCGTACCGCCGCAGCGTTCGATTATCACCCGGGAAATTGCCATACCCAAGCCGGTTTCCCCGTCCTTGCCTTTGACAAAACGATGGAACAATTGTGGGAGCAGCGCCTCCTGTATGCCGTTCCCATCATCTTTCACATGGATGATTACCTCATTGTTCACGGAGAGCTCCACATTGATTGCAATCACCCTCCTCGCGTATCGAATCGCATTGCTGATGATGTTGATCAGCGCTTGCAGTAGCTTTTCGTGATCCGCTCGTATTGTCACATCTGGCGCAACGTTGGAGGCGAATGCAATGTCGATTTGCAGCCCTTTTTGCACGCGCAACGGATTCAACCGAGTAACCGTTTCTTCGAGAATGGTCTTCACCGGAACAGGCTGATGCTGAAAAATATCCTCCTCACTTTCCAGCTTGGCGAGCAAGATCATCTCGGTTACAATCCCCTTTAGCCGCTTGCTTTCGTTAATGATCACTTCGAGGCCTTGTTCCGCCTGCTCCCCGATAAATACATGATCACGGATTCCCTCCGCATATCCTTGAATCGACATGAGCGGTGTTTTCAATTCATGTGAGGCATTCTGAAAAAATTCCTTCTGTGTTCGTTGAAATCTCTCAAGCTCTGCCGCCATTTGGTAAAGGCTCTCCGCAACCTCCCCAACTTCACCGCCTGTTTTCACGCGTTCTACTTCCGAAAAACGACGCTGCTTTACTTTATGGAGCTGCTGCTGCAAGCGACTGAGCGGTTTCACCAAGCGCCTTGTCAAAATGACACTGAGCAGATAGGCAACGAGACCGCCAGCTGCAAGCATCCATACAACTTGCCAAATCAAACTGGCGCGGACATCCCGGACTCCTTGGAGCGGCATCGCCAAAAGCAGTCGTTCACGACCAATCGTCCGGTTTCCCACCAGTTCGACTATATATTTGTCATCCTTCCCCTGCCAAAGCTCCTTTCCTTCCCGACGCTGTTCCTTCGCGAGCTGGACCCAGCTTTGGGCTGTCTCTACAGGCAAGGTTGTAAACAAAATTTTGTCACTTCCCCGAAACAGTATCACTTCCATCTTTTGTCCCCGCAGGGCTATATTGTTGATGGCTTGCAAATCGCGTCGGTCCAGCCTCGTTAGCTTGCCTTCCTGTTCGCCGAGCAATTGCAGGGTAGCCCTTCCCTTGTCCCGCATCTCCTTGCGCTGTTCGTCAACGAGCTTGTCCAACAACAAGGAATAAAACAAAACCGACGTAATCCCTATGACAAAAAGGAGCAAAATGGCGAATGCTATGTGCAACTGACGGGATAGTTTCATTGCGCACCATCACTGCGAAGCCGATAACCATAGCCCCAAACGGTTTCGATCGGCAAGCCCTCCATTTTTTTTCGCAGCCGTTTGATAAGATCGTCGACTGCCCGTTCGCTCCCGTAGTAGTCCATTCCCCAGACCAACGAAAGCAGTTCATCCCGAGCAAATGCACGATTGGGCCGTTCTACCAGCAGGTGCAGCATCGTATATTCCTTCGCGGTAACCTCCACTTCCTGCTCGTTCCAGAACACACGACGTTCCTCCAGATTCAATCTCAATGAACCATGTCCTGCCATTTCCACAGCAAGCGTCGAATGCTGGTCACTCTCTGCCGAATTCCCCTCAGTCTGTACTTGCCGCAACTGGTCCCATCGATGCAAATGACGCTTTACACGGGCAACCAGCTCCCGCGGACTGAACGGCTTGGTGAGATAATCGTCGCTTCCCAACTCCAGCCCGAGAATTTTATCAACCTCTTCATCGCGGGCAGAGATTATAAGGATTGGCACCTCTGCCTCGCGCCGTATTCGTTTGCAAAATTCGTAGCCATCCATCCCCGGAAGCATAATGTCCAGAATCCATAGATCAGGCGGGTTGTGGGTCCACAGTTCCCATGCCTCCTCCGCTGTAGCCAGTCCCGTTGCCTGGTATCCTTCCTTTTGCAAATAAGCCAGCACGATCTGCCGGATGTTGGCATCATCGTCCACGACAGCAATGACATGCTGCTTCACCAGCAGTCACCCCCTGCAATTTTCTTTGCCACCATTGTATCAAAAATTTGCTGCCCTCTGCCTGCATACCGATAATTCCACACTTTTTCCTAACTTTCCCCGAGGTTTTGCCTGGGCTGGCCACTAGACTATAAACAGATCACCAAATTAACTGTACAGGAGAGTGAATGGACATGAAAAAGGCATGGGTAGCATCTTTGGTGGCAAGCAGCCTGTTTTTTGGGGCGGTTTCGGTCGTAGGAGCCGAAGAAGTCGTACCAAAAGAAAAGCCAGGACACGTGTTGAAGGACGAAAAGCAAGCGCTCAATGTTCTTGCCGAACAGCGTAAGGCGATCTCTGAGGAAACAAAGCAGCTCCGCACACAGATTCGCGAGCTTATTAAGCAGACGCCCAAGAAAGAGCGCAAGCAGCTCGTTCAATCGTGGCTCGAATGGAAAAAATCAAACTTGCCCAGCAAAGAGCAACGCGAGCAGCGCAAAGCGGTAAAGCAAGCAAAGCGCGATGACATCAAGGCAGCGATCCAGCAAAAAGATTTCGCCGCAGCGGAAAAAGGGCTGCAGGAGCTACTTGCCCTCAAGCAGTCCAATACAGAAGCAGCCGCTCACATTTTGGCTGAACTTCAGCAGCTGTTGAATGAAATGAAGTAATTGTGCAACGAAAAAGGCGACTCACAAACGAGGTGAGCGCCTTTTTGGTATTCTTACTTTAACAGCCGGATAAACTCGCGCATGAAGCCTGGCAAATCCGGCCAAGCATGCCCCGATACAAGCTGCCCATCCACATACAGCGTTTCCGTACGATAAATTGCTCCACATGCTTCAACGTCAGGTCGGCACGCCTGATACGCGGTCATCTGTTTCTCCCGCAAATGCTCCTTTACCAGGGTAAGCACCTGGGAGCCGTGACAGATGGAGGCGACCGGCTTGTTTTGTTCGAAGAAATGCGCGACGATTGGCTTCAAATGCTCATTCAATCGTATGTACTCAGGGGCGCGGCCACCCGGGATGATCAGGCCGTCGTATTCGGCAGGATCGACTTCAGCGAACGAGACATGTGCCTGGAGCTGATAAGCCGGCTTCTCGGTGTACGTCTCGCTGTGGGCTTCGAAATCATGGCAAACCGTGTGGAGCGTTTTCTTTGTCGGCGCAGCAATGACCGTTTCAAACCCTTCCTCAAGACAACGAAAATACGGATAAAACACTTCCAGCGCTTCGACGGCATCCCCGGTTACAATCAGTACCTTCTTGTTCATGAAAAAGCCTCCCCTGTACGATTTATGAATCTGGATAATCCATTCTACGCAAAGGAGAGACGATCCTTCCCTTAAAATGGGAAAATTACACAATTTTAACCTTTCGGACGAACCAATACCGCCGCAAAAAAACCGAATACAATCGCAGCCGATATTCCCGCGCTGGTCACTTCGAAAATACCGGTAACAATCCCGATAATTCCGTTTCGCTCCGCTTCCGCCATCGCCCCATGTACTAGTGCATTGCCAAAGCTCGTAATCGGAACAGATGCACCCGCTCCGGCAAAATCAACCAGCGGCTCATATAGGCCGAAGCCGTCCAGAACAGCGCCAACGACAACCAGGGACGCCATCGTGTGGGCGGGCGTCAGCTTGATCACATCCATCAGAAATTGTCCGATCAGGCAAATGGTCCCGCCGACGAGAAATGCCCAGACAAAAATCATCCGTTTCCCTCCTTACTCCGCTTCAATCGAGATGGCATGGGCCACGCAAGGAATGCTCTCCCCTTGCTGAAACGTAAGCGGGGACAACAGTGCGCCTGTCGCGATGACCAACATTCGTCGCCACTCGCCCTCTCTCATGCGGCGGAGCAAATGGCCGTATGTAACCGTAGCCACGCAGCCACAACCGCTTCCTCCCGACCAAACGTTCGGATTGTCGCCGTAGATCAGCATCCCGCAATCCACATAGCGATCCAGCGGAATCTGAATATCGTGCCTGGGCAGCAGTTCGCTCAGGATTGAGTGCCCTACCCTCCCCAAATCTCCGGTCACGACCAGATCATAATGATCAAAAGGCAAGTCACGGTCGTGAAAATGCGCCTGGATGGTGGAAAAAGCCGCGGGTGCCATCGCTGCCCCCATGTTGAACGGATCGGTCAAGCCCATATCGACGATTCGGCCGATTGTCGCGGAGGTCACGTGCAGCCCTTTTCCGTTCGGGACCACCAGTGCGGCTCCGGCTCCTGTCACCGTCCACTGGGCTGTCGGCGGCTTTTGCGAACCGTACTCGGTCGGATAGCGATATTGCTTTTCAGCAGCGCCGTTATGGCTGCATGTTCCTGCCAAAACACAGCCCGCATTGCCGCTGTCCACGAGCAGGGATGCCAGGGCGAGTCCTTCCATCGCGGTCGAACAGGCACCAAACAACCCAAGGAAGGGCACGCCGAGCGTACGAGCGGAAAAGCTGGCAGAAATCGTCTGGTTCATCAGATCGCCCGCAAGATAGAGATCCACGTGCTCCTTCTGCACCCCTGCCTTCTCCATCGCCTTGTCGCACGCTTCCTCCAGCAGCACTTTCTCCGCCTTTTCCCAGCTTTCCTGTCCGATCAAAAGGTCACCGTGCAACGTATCGAAATCATCTGCCAGCGGTCCCTGCGCTTCAAACGGCCCGCCGATGGCCGACGATGCCGCAATTACCGGTCGACTGGGGAAAAACCAGGTCTGGTGCCCCTTTCGCATCGATTCATCCCCCCATTTTTATCAAGGCTTTGATCAAGCCGATCACGAAAGCGGCAAACACCCCGTACACGATCACCGCTCCCGCCAGCTTGAACATGTTGCCGCCAACACCGAGCACCAGTCCCTCGTTGCGATGCTCAATGGCAGCCGAGGCAATCGAATTGGCAAAGCCTGTTACCGGCACAGCCGTTCCCGCTCCCGTCCATTGGGCGATCTTGTCGTATACCCCCAATGCTGTCAAAATGACCGAAATAAGAATCAAGATGGCAACGGTCGGATTGCTCGCTGTTTTTTCCGTAAAGTCAAAAAAACGAATAAACAGTTCCTGGATGGCTTGCCCAATGATGCAAATAAACCCGCCTGTCACAAAAGCGAGTGTAAAGTTGCGCCACAACGGACGCTGCGGCTCATGTCGTTTTGCCAAAGCCTGATACGTTT
>JBLNEJ010000545.1:0-5331 GCA_050262535.1 Clostridia bacterium | reverse complement strand
GACACCCAATTGGCGGAATACATAAGTAGTGAAACCGCTGCAGTCGAATCCGTCCGGTGTCGTTCCACCAAGTACATATCGAGTATTCATAAGCGGAGAAATTATCTGTTGCAACACTTCTAATGCTTCAGTGTCGTTATCCAATTCCGGCAATGACAATGCTTGGGGCTCGGAAAGATAAGCTGTTGCCACAAAAGCTGCTTTGTCCTGGTACACAATTTTTGTCCATTCAGGACCTGGCTCCAGCACTTCTACGAGTGTGCCGAATCCAAGCTTGTCCAGAATGTCACTATCAAGCTGTGGAGCGGACCGAACGTTTAACACATCGGCATTAACCTGCAAACGTTTCGTACCGTCCACCACTTCGACAGCAGGTTTTGGCGCTGCTAGAGTAGTAGGCTTGGCTGTCGGAGCATTCGGCAAGAAGTCGGCAGGTGGGTTCGAATCAACAGACTGTGCCGAGACAACGGTCTGGTTCGGTTGATCGTTTACGATAAGCGACTGCCCGATTTGCAAACGGTCGGAGGCCAACTGATTGAGACGCATGATTTCAGCGGTTGTCGTATTGTGTTTTTTGGCGATCTGGTACAAGGAATCTCCCTGGACGACGGTGTAAGTTGATGCTGAGGCGGGAGTGACCGGCAGAAGCAACACCAGCGTGCACAGAGAGAACAAGCCTAGATTGCGTTTTTTCATTTGCTCCCTCTTTTCTCTCGAATTGTAGCTTTTCATAGAAAATTTTACCGCAAATCGTCGGATCAATCTATGAATTGCTGTGAAAATAGGTAAAAAATCATAGAATCTTGTTTGTCAACGATTCTGTTCGATCATGTATTTCCTTTAAAAGAGTTGCAGAAAAGCGAATTTTGGTGCGGTTGGATCAACCGATGCACTTGTATCAAGCTTTGGTAGAATACGCTATAATAAAAGAATCGGCTTCTATCCTTCAAGAGCGAGGTCATCCTATGCAAAGTATCCTCTATACCCACATCCAAGCCATTTTGGATGCATCTCATGACGGGATTATCGCTGTGGACCAGCAGGCAAACATTGTCCTCGTCAATAAAAACGCGATCGAGATCCTCGGACTCCCCACTGAAATCGTCGGGAAGAAAATTTCGAAATATATCCCCAATTCTGACATGCTTCGCATCCTGTCAACCGGCAAGCGGGAAATCGGTGATATTGCTACAGTGCTCAACCGGCAAATCATCATCAATCGGCTGCCGATCATCGTGGAAGGGGAGATTATCGGAGCGATCTCGACGTTCAAGGAAATAACCGATATTCAGAAAATCGAGATGCGTATCCGTAAGAAGTTCAATGAGAGTGGGCTGGAAGCCAAATACCGGCTGGAGGACATCGCCGGCGATTCTCCAATCTTCTCAGAAATCAAGGAGCTTGCCCGCAGCTTTGCCAAAACAGATGCAACCGTTCTGATCCTGGGAGAGTCGGGAACCGGCAAAGAGCTGTTTGCACAGGGAATCCATCTGCAAAGCTTGCGCGTGAGCGGCCCTTTTGTCGCGGTGAACTGTGCTGCGCTGCCGGGCAATCTTCTGGAAAGCGAGCTGTTTGGCTACGAGGATGGTGCGTTCACCGGTGCGCGAAAAGGCGGCAGGCAAGGGCTTTTTGAGCTTGCCCACGGCGGAACGATTTTCCTGGATGAGATCGGGGAAATGTCATTGCCGATCCAAGCGCTTCTGCTTCGGGTGCTGCAGGAAAAGAAAGTACGCCGGGTCGGTGGGGAAAAAATCATACCCGTAGATGTACGAGTCGTAGCCGCTACCAATCGGGATTTGGAAGAATTGATCGAAGAAAAGCTGTTTCGCTCCGATCTCTATTACCGCCTCAATGTACTGACGCTGGAAATTCCTCCATTGCGCGAGCGTTTGAGCGACATTCCGGTTTTGGCGGCCAGCATTATTGACGAGATCGGAGAAAAGGGCAACAAGCCGATTACTTGCGTAGACCCGGCGATCTACGAGCTTTTTCAACAGTATCACTGGCCGGGCAATGTGCGTGAGCTGCGCAACGTGCTTGAGCGAATGGTATTGCTTGCAGAAAACCAATCGTTGCAACTGAAGGATGCCGCGTTTTTCAAACGAAAAGCGGAAATGTCCAAGCGCCCGGCAGCACAAAGCCTCAATCAGACCGAGTCGGAAGAGCACACCATAATGAGAGTGTTGGAAACCGTACAGGGAAACAAAACGGAAGCAGCTCGTTTATTGGGCATGGATCGTACCACGTTATGGCGAAAGTTGAAGCGAATGGGTCTTGTCTGAACGTTACACACTGTTGCAAATATGTTGCGAGTTGTTGCGGAGTGTTGCGTAATTCAAACGCGATGCAGCATGACAAACGGCGGCATCTGCAAGGAATTGTCGCATTACTAAGAATTTTCATACTTGGCATCTTTCTTGCTACTTGAAAATAGTAACACCAGTGAAAAAGGAGATAGTCGTATGAAACAATTCGAGGTAGCAGTGATCGCAGGTGACGGAATCGGACCTGAAGTCATGACAGAAGGTCTTCATATCCTGAAAACGCTGGAAAACATACATGGAGGCATTTCCTTTACGACCCATTCGTACGATTGGAATTGCCGCTACTATTTGGAGCACGGGCGGATGATGCCGGCGGACGGTCTGGAGCAGCTTCGTCATCATGATGTGATTTTGCTAGGAGCGATCGGCGCTCCCAGCGTACCCGATCACGTATCGGTGTGGGAGTTGATCTTGCCGATTCGCCGCGCTTTCCAACAATACGTGAACCTGCGCCCAGCCAAGCTGTTGAAAGGTCTGGAGAGCCCGTTGCGTTACAAAGGGCATGAAGAGCTGGATTTCGTCATCGTCCGCGAAAATACGGAAGGCGAATATTCCAATATGGGAGGACGTCTTCATTCCGGGACGCCATACGAGCTCGCTGTTCAGAACAACGTGTTCACCCGATTTGGCACTGAACGGATCGTCCGCTATGCGATGAATTTGGCCTGTTCCATGAATCGCACGCGTGTGACTGCAGCAACCAAATCAAATGGGATCAACCATTCCATGCCGTTCTGGGACGATGTTGTAAAAGACGTTCACAAGGAATATCTGGACATTCAGCTTCAGCTTTGTCATATCGATGCATTGGTTGCTTATTTTATTAGTAGACCCGAGAGCTTTGATGTCGTGGTGGCAAGCAACTTGTTTGGCGATATTTTGACTGATCTGGGGGCTGCAATCGTCGGCGGACTGGGTCTTGCTCCGTCCGGCAACATTAATCCGGAGAAGGAGTATCCGTCCATGTTCGAACCGATTCATGGATCGGCACCTGACATTGCAGGTCGAAACATCGCCAACCCGATTGCTACGATTTGGAGTATCAGCATGATGATGGACCATCTCGGATACCGAGATTTGGGCAAGCTGGTCCTCGATTCCATTGAGGATGTGCTGGTAGAAGGAAGCGTACGGACACCGGATATTGGGGGAAGTGCTTCCACACAGGAGATGGGTGCAGCAATTCAACAAAAACTGCTGGCGAATGCCTAAAGTTGGAGGAGGCCATAGACGTGGAAAAGCAAACGAACCAAGAAATCAAAACATTCGGACTCTATCTGGGCGGTGAATGGCTGAATACGGAGGAAACGATCCCGGTATATCACAAATATACCGGTGATGTAATCGCCCGCATTGCCAAATCGGAGCAGAAGCACGTGACCGAAGCGGTTAGCTTGGCACAGAAAACGTTTAAAAGCTCGACGCTGACGCCATATGACCGCTATAATATTTTGTTACAAGCCTCCCGGATTGCAGAAGAACGTCGCGAAGAGCTCGAACGTTCGCTTGCACGGGAGGTAGGCAAAACAATCAAGGACGCCAGAGGCGAGCTGGACCGCGTCATCAATACGCTGAGAATTTCGGCCGAGGAGACGAAGCGGATCACAGGTGAAATGGTTCCGCTTCAGGCGACACCCGGTTCCGAAAATCGCATCGGCTTCGCGATGCGCGTCCCAAAAGGGGTGATCGGGGCGATCACTCCATTCAACTACCCGTTGCTGTTGAGCACGCATAAGGTGGCTCCAGCCATTGCAGCGGGAAACACGGTCGTGCTCAAGCCTGCTACTTCAACGCCAATCTCTTCCTTTCAACTGGTGGAGATTCTGGAAGAAGCCGGGCTGCCCAAAGGTCATATCAACATCGTAACGGGAGCAGGCAGCGAGGTCGGGGACTGGCTTTTGGCGGACGAACGGATCGCGATGTACACCTTCACCGGCTCGGCAGAGGTTGGAAAACGAATCAAGGAAAAAAGCGGGATGCGCCCTGTCTCCCTCGAGCTTGGCAATAACTCGCCGAACATTGTCCATCATGATGCCGACCTTGATAAAGCAGCTTCGAGCATGTCTCAGCGGAGCTTCCATAATGCAGGCCAAGCGTGCATTGCCGTCCAACGAATCCTTGTTCATGAAGCAGTATTGGAAGCGTTTACCGAAAAATACATGCACCATGTCAACCAACTGGTAGTCGGCAACCCGGAGGACCCATCGACTGATGTTGGCCCGATGATCAGCGAGAAAGAAGCAGCCCGCACGGAAAGCTGGATTCAGGAAGCGATCGCACAGGGTGCCAAAATTTTGTGTGGCGGAAAACGTGAAGGAGCTTTACTATATCCTACGGTACTGACCCAAACAAGCCCAGAAATGAAAGTGAACTGCATGGAGGTGTTTGCTCCGGTCGTTACGATCATTCCATACAAAACGATTGAAGAAGCGTTCGAGGTTTCCAATCGCTCTGCCTACGGTCTTCAAGCAGGGATCTTCACCTCCAATCTGCAGATTGCCTTCCAGGCAGCGAGGACGCTGGAATACGGGGGAGTCATTATTAATGATGTGTCCACCTATCGAAACGATGTCATGCCGTACGGCGGTGTGAAAAACAGTGGACTCGGAAAAGAAGGACCGCGCTACGCGATTGAGGAGATGACCGAACTGCGGATGGTCGTTTTGAATCTATAGAATTTTGACAGACGGGAGAGAGCTAAGGATGCTGTTACAGGACAAAGTAGCGATCATTACAGGCGGAGGCTCAGGAATGGGCAAAGCGATGTGCCAACTATTTTCTCGTCAAGGTGCAAAGGTGGTCATTGCCGATCTCAACAAGGAGGCTGCGGAAGCGACCAGACTAGAGCTTGCAGGCGAAGCCATCGCTGTTCAAGTAAATGTAGCGGATGAAGCGATGGTCAGCGCCCTGGTTGAAGAAACGATCCATTCATATGGCCGCGTCGATATTCTCGTGAATAACGCAGGTGTTCCGATGTCCTTTCTGCCCATTGAAGAGCTGACGGTGG
>JBLNEJ010000544.1:0-5139 GCA_050262535.1 Clostridia bacterium | reverse complement strand
TCAATTTCCTTGTCCAGCTTTGCGTCACATTCCCTACGAACCATCGTCAGCTTCAGGGCTTCATCCGACAAATCCGCTTCCAGCTCCTTCAGCAGTGCCCCCAATGGACTGAGACTATCCTCGTAATGGTGCATCTCATCGAGCTCATCGGAAATCGTAGCGGCATATTCCAGAATGTCATCGACACTTTTCCCGTATTTTCGTTTCAGCATCTGCAGCAAATCCAGGCGGCTCTCAACCTCTTCCAGCTGGTGCGGCTCGAAATCAAGCTGATTGCCGAACTGACGGAGCTGAGCTACCGCATCCTCTACCTGATAATACGCTGTCTGCACCGTCTCAATGATTGGTTGCAACGCTTCATCATATTGCTGCAAGCGTTCAAGTTCACTTACAGCATGTCCCAGCCAGTCCATGCCGCGTTGATCCCCGGAAAGCGCCCGATAGGAGGCTTGTACACCTTTGGAAACTTTCTCGACGTGCAGCCATTTTTTACGCTGGGAGGCAAGCTTCTCGTCCTCTCCGGGTTGCAGCGCCGCGGATTCGATTTCATTCAGCTGGTAGCTGAGCAAATCAATTCGTTGCACAAGCTCCCGCTCATTTTTGGCCATGCGCTCCATATCCTGTCTGAGCTTGCGGTAGGAGCTGTACAAGGCACCGTACTCCTTCTTGACACCTGCCAGTGCCTGCTCGCCATAGGCATCCAGCCAATGAATGTGTTTGTCTGCATGCATGAGGTCATGTGTGTCATGCTGACCATGTACCGTTACGAGCCAGGGTCCCAGCTCTCGCAGCATCGCAAGCGTAATCAGTTGTCCGTTGATGCGAATGATGCTCTTGCCCTGTGCGGAAATATCGCGGCGCACAACAAGCATCCCGTCTTGTTCCACATACACGCCAAAGCCGTTGCAAATCGCAATGGCTGGATGACCGCTGTGCAACTCGAACAAACCTTCCACTTCCGCCCGTTTTTCTCCAAAACGGACGAAGTCCGCGGAGGCCCGTTCCCCCAATAGCAGTCCAAGCGCGTCGATGATGATCGATTTTCCCGCACCCGTCTCACCGGTCAGGATATTCAGTCCTTTGCGAAAAGAAATCGTGACCTGTTTGATAATCGCAAAATTACGTATCGTCAATTCAAGCAGCATTTGGCTCAAAACCTCGCTTTAGAGCATTCCGAGAAAACGCTCTGAAACTTCCTTGCTATAGTCTCGTGAGCGACAAATAATCAGGATCGTGTCATCGCCGCAAATCGTCCCCATGACCTCAGTCCACTGAATATTGTCAATCAGCACCCCGACGGAGTTGGCATACCCTGGCATCGTTTTGATCACAACAAAATGGTCAGCATAATCGATGCTAATAAAGCATTCCGTTAGAACCCGCTTCAGCTTTTGGGCAGGGTTGTATTTTTGGTCGGCAGGCAAGGAATATTTATATCCCCCGTCCGCGATCGGAACCTTTACCAGGTGAAGCTCTTTAATGTCGCGCGAAACCGTGGCCTGTGTGACATTAAAGCCTGCGTCCCGCAAGCGATCAACCAGTTCGTCTTGCGTCTCGATTTCGTGATTCGTAATAATTTCGCGAATGCGAATGTGACGTTGTCCTTTGTTCATCCGTTTACTCCCATTCACTATGTAATTTTCGTCGAATTGTCTCAAAAAAATTGCCGGTCTGCCATTTAACCAACGGTGTTACGTGAGGAGACTTTTTGATAAAAATTTGGTCTCCTCCTTCCAGCTCATAGCCTAGCTGCCCGTCAATCGACAGCCCCATGTCTTTATGCTTGGCGTCTACTTCAATGCGAATCATTTGATCCCCTGAACAAACGATCGGTCGGGCCGTAAGCGAATGCGGCGCCACCGGTGTCAAGAGCAGCATATTGACGTTGGGAGCCACAATTGGACCTCCAGCTGCCAGCGAGTAGGCTGTCGAGCCGGTTGGACTTGAAACGATCAAACCGTCCCCATTGAACGTGACAACATACTGCTCATCCAAATAGACAGTGCATTGGATAATGCGGCAGAATGCCCCTTTGGCAATTCCAATATCATTCATCGCCGTGAAGGTCGCCAGCACTTCTTCCCCACGCACCAGCTTGGCCTCAAGCATGCTGCGTTCCTCAATTTGATACCTGCCAGATAAAAGGTTATCTACCGCAAGCGGCAAGTCGTCAGGCTCCGCCTCCGACAGAAAGCCGAGCGTCCCCAGATTGATCCCCAAAATCGGCAGCGAACAGCCTGCCAGCATCCGAGCGATCCCCAGCAATGTGCCATCCCCACCGAGTACACAAACGAGTTCTACCTTTGTACCGAATTCCTGAACAGGAATCCCCAGGTCCCGGCGTCCCAGCTTTTTGGCGATGCTTTCCTCCAAAATGACGTGACTGCCACGCTGTTCGAGTAAATACAACAATTCTCGCGCTACGATCAGCGCTTCCGGTTTTCCTTTGATAGCAACGATCCCAATCGTATTCATCTGCCACCCCGAAACGTGAAATCCTTATACAAGTATACAATGTTTCATGAATATTTCATAGCTAGTCCAAGTAAATGGGACAAAAACATCCCTACACGTGGAAAAAGGGAGCTTATCGGCGAAAAACGCACTTGCTCCCTTTTTTCCTCACTTTATTTCAATTGTGTATGGGCCAAATCGACAATGCGATCAATTTCTTCAAACCAGTATGTCACATCGTCAGTTGAGCTGGCTTCTTTTCGCGCATGTAGAAGAAATTCAATGTTCCCCTCACCGCCAGTGATCGGCGAGTAATGAATCCCTTTTGTCGCAAAGCCGATGGATTGAGCGAATTGCACGATGTTTTGCAGCACGCCAACATGTACCTTCGGATCGCGAACGATGCCGTTTTTGCCCACATTTTCACGACCCGCCTCGAACTGAGGCTTGACCAATGCGAGCACATCGCCTGCATCCTTCAAAAAGCGGTACAGTACCGGCAGAATCAGCTTTAAAGAAATAAAGGATACATCGATGGAGGCGACATCCGGCTTCTCATGAGGAAACGCTTCCGGGTCCAGATGGCGAAAATTGGTTCGTTCCATCACCACAACACGCTCGTCCACCCGAAGTGACCATGCCAGCTGTCCATAGCCAACGTCGATGGCATATACTTTTCGCGCACCGTTCTGCAACGCGCAGTCCGTAAAGCCGCCTGTCGAGGCGCCAATGTCCATCATCACTTTGTCCTGTATGTCGATGCCGAACACCTGAATCGCTTTCTCCAGCTTCAAACCGCCTCTGCTTACATATGGATGCAGCTCGCCTTTTACCGTGATCGCCACATCCAAGGGAAATTTGGTCCCTGCCTTGTCGCATCGCTCGCCGGCCACCATCACCAAACCAGCCATAACGGCAGCCTTGGCTTTTTCACGTGTGGCATAATGTCCCTGCTCAACCAGCAGGACGTCCAATCGTTCTTTCTTCATAGGTTGTTATGCCCTCTGCTTGAGTAGTGGAATGAGGGACCGGACACGCGATGCAAGATGCTCCGCAGTCAATCCGATCTCCTGGCGCTGTTCCTTGACTGTGCCATGCTCGACAAAGTAATCCGGAACACCCATTACGGTGACGCCGATATCATGATAGCCTTCCTCTGCGAAAAACTCCATGACGGCGCTTCCGAAGCCGCCCATGACGGCACCTTCTTCAATCGTGATAATTTCATAGCCTTCGCTTCCCAGGCGATGCAGCAGCTCTTTATCGAGCGGTTTGCAGAAACGCGCGTTGACAAGCATTGGCGAAATGCCCTCCCGCTGCAATTGGGCAACGGCTTGCTCGGCAACTTCAAAAATGTGACCGAAGGACAAAATCGCGATATGTTTTCCTTCTTGCACGATTTCCGCTTTTCCAATCGGCAAGACGGTCATTTCCTCATCCATCGGCACCCCGCGTACACTCAGACGAGGATAGCGGTAGGAAATCGGCCCCTCGTCATAGACCATTGCCGTTTTCATCATGTTCCGAAGCTCATTTTCATCCTTCGGTGCCATGATGACCATATTGGGAATCGCCCGCATGAAGGCGATATCGTATACCCCTTGATGGGTTTCCCCATCAGCCCCAACCAGTCCGGCCCGGTCGACCGCGAACACGACGTTACATTTTTGACGGGCGACATCGTGTATGAGCTGGTCATAGGCTCGTTGCAGGAAGGTGGAATAAACGGCGTAGACCGGCTTCAGTCCTTGCAATGCCAATCCCGCACAAAATGTACAAGCATGCTGCTCGGCAATTCCGACGTCAAACATCCGCTTAGGGAACAGCTCGCCGAATTTGAGCAATCCGGAACCTGCAGGCATTGCTGGCGTGACAGCGACAAGTCGCTCATCCTCTTTAGCCAGTTCAATCATCGTATCGGCAAAAACCGAGGTATACGTTGGTGCAGATTTGGCTGATTCACCTGATTCCATTTTGTATGTGCCAATGCCATGCCATTTGACCGAATCTGCTTCGGCGGGGGCGTAGCCTTTCCCCTTTTTCGTAATGGCATGCACGAGTACAGGCCCTTTTGTATGTGCGGCTGTTCTCAGCGAATCAAGCAGCAGATCGATATTGTGAGCATCAATTGGTCCGATATACGTAAAGCCAAGCTCCTCAAACCACATGCCGGACACGAGCAAATATTTCATGCTGTCCTTGATTCGCTCTGCAAGCTGGGCGAGCCTGCCGCCCACGGCCGGAATGGATTTGAGCAGGTGCTCCATCTCGTCCTTTGCCCGAACATAGCCGGAATCGGTTCGCAATTTTCCCAAATAGTTATGAAGTGCACCCACGTTCGGTGCAATGGACATTTCATTATCATTTAAAATGACGATCACGTTTTTCTTCTCGTGACCGATATGGTTGAGTGCTTCTAAAGCCATTCCGCCGGTAAGTGCACCGTCTCCAATGATCGCGACGACATGGTTTTTTTCGCCTTTCAGATCCCGTGCGCACGCCATCCCCATCGCTGCAGAGAGCGAGGTGCTGCTGTGACCCGTTTCCCAGACGTCGTGTTCACTTTCCGCCATTTTCGGAAAACCGCACAAGCCTTTGTACTGTCGTAAGGTCGGAAACATGTCCCGACGACCCGTCAACATTTTATGCACATACGCTTGATGCCCGACGTCCCAAATCAGTTTG
>JBLNEJ010000543.1:0-10944 GCA_050262535.1 Clostridia bacterium | reverse complement strand
ATCCGTTGATGGAGCTTCCTTTCGTTTTCCGTGCCCGTGAGCAAGGAAAAGGCTTAACACGTTACGTGGGTCATTTCAGAGACAAGTACTTCGTTGATCCGGCCGAGTGGGCGACAATCCCTGTTGAAGAGCGTGTGTTCTTCGCAAGCCCTGAAGAGGCTGAAAGTGCAGGCTACTCTCGAGACAATGCGGCCCCAACGACCATTGTCGGCTTTTCGCAAGAACCGAATGATTCAGGCTGGTGGAATCAGGATGTCACTGTTTCACTGGAAGCTTCTGATGACCAGTCAGGCATCCGTTCTACCGAAATTCAAATCGATGGTGGAGAGTGGAACACCTATGATTCGCCTGTGGTTGTAACCAAAGAAGGTGACACCATCATTTCCTACCGCTCCAAAGATCGTGTTGGCAATGTAGAAGAAGCGAAATCAGTGACTGTCAAGCTGGACAAAACGTTGCCTGTCTGGGAGCTTACACAATCAGGGGAACCGGTTCATACGATCCAAATCACTGATTCGATCACGCTGGATGTAAAGGCAGAAGATACGTTATCAGGAATACAATCGGTAACGGCTGAAATTGATGATCAGAAGGTTGATCTGAATAAAGAGTATTCTGCACGAAGTCTTGGACTTGGATCCCATACGATTCAGGTAACCGTGGTTGATCAAGCAGGCAATGTAGGACAACAAAGCTACACCTTTACAATCGAAACCAGTCTGGAAACCATCCATTCACTGGTAGATGGATTACTCAGCAGCAAGGATATCAAAAATAAAGGAATCGCAACCTCCATCAAGGCGAAGCTCGATACAATTCAACGCTTCTATGAGAGTGGAGATGATGAGCAAGCGAAGAAGCATCTGACTGACCTACAGGAAAGACTGCACACATATGCAGAAAGCGGTAGCATCACCGATAATGCCGATGAACTCTTGCAATCCAACCTCGATTACTTGGTAACGATGGAAAATTGGAAGCTGTAAGTGACGTTTTTGGATAAATACAGAAGCAAGAAGCCCCCTTCATGTTAGGGGGCTTCTGTCGTACTGCAAGAAAAACAGCTTCATTTCCATTGCTTAACAATTTTAATATTGGTATAATTTATTACATTTCAACCAAATTGAAGAGGTGTATGATGAGCCATATTGTCAAAATGCTCGTAACCGATGAAGAGGTAAAAAAAGCGTATCCCGTCATGAACCAGCTTCGAACCCATCTGACCGAAGCACAGTATTTGGAGCTTTATGCAACGATGCACAAACAAGGATATCATCTGATCGGACTGGAGGTTGACGATACACTTGTTGCGGTTGCTGGCGTGAATATTTTGACCAATTTTTATAATCTCAAATTTTTGTTCGTCTACGACTTGGTAACGGTAGAGTCAGAACGCTCCAAAGGGTATGGCGAGCAGCTGATGAACTTTATCCACGAGTATGCAAAAAACCAGGGATGCTCGCATGTTACGCTTGAATCGGCGCTGCACCGAACAGAAGCCCATCGTTTTTACGAGGAAAAGATGAACTACTCCAAGTTCTGCTACTCGTTCCGCCATACATTCTAGACAAATTGTTGCATGCTTTCCCTCCTGTTGGAAATTCTAACGAAGGAATGACCAAAGGAGGGAAGACCAGCATGGAGGAAACCAAACCACACGTGATCGCCGTTCGCAAAAATGGGGATGGAGACATTATCCGCCTGCGGCTGTCCAATGGCAATGAGGTTGACTACCTTGTCGCCCAACAACTGGCAGCACAAGGCTTGATTGAAAATGTGCAAGTGTTCAAGGGAAGGGATGGCGACCAGCATTTGCGCAGCATTCCGGATGGAGACAAGTCCAACAATCTCGACAACCTGCCGATCTTTTAGCGATCCGAACAATGCCCTGGTTTCCTCATTACCGAGGAGACCGGGGTCTTTTTGTTTTCCGTATGGTAGAATAGAAAGGATAAAGATGGATTGGTGGGAACAACACATGATTGTCAATGAAAAAATCAAAGCAGCTGAAGTCGAGCTAAAGGGCATGAACGGCGAGGATCTTGGCATCGTACCAACAAAGGATGCGCTGCGAATGGCCAAGGAGCTGAATGTCGACCTTGTATGCCTCTCGCTTGCGACAAGTCCACCGCCATGTCAGCTCGTCGATCAGTCCTCCTTCAAGCAGCAGAAAAACCAGGAGAAGCAGAAGGAGCGAAAGGCCGAGAAGGGTGCGAAGGTGAAGGAGATTCGACTGAGCGCGTTCATTGAGGACCATGATTTCGACACGAAGAAGCGTCAGGCGGAGCGGATGTTATCCAGTGGTGATGACGTGCAGCTGGTCGTCAAGCTGGATCGCAAGGAGAGCAAGGAGGCGCGCGAGCTGTTGGAGCGACTGGTGCAGGAGCTATCTGGCTACGGCAAGCAGGAGAAAGGGATTCAGGCGAGCGGCAAACAGGTGCAGGTGATGATGAAGCCGCGAGAAAACGAATAAACATAATAAATATTATGTAAACATTGTTCCTTTTCCTTTGACAAGACTAACCTTAATCTGCAACAATGGAGATATTTGATTCAAAGGGGTATGGAGTTGATACGGTGAATCTGCTAACGGTAGAAAACCTCTCCAAAGGCTATGGAGAGAAAATAATGTTTGACGACATTTCCTTTCATATTGCGGAATCACAGCGAATTGGCCTGATTGGCATCAACGGAACGGGGAAATCGTCACTTTTGCAGATTATTGCTGGCCTGGAATCAGCGGATAGCGGAAAAATCGTACACGCGAACCATTTTCAATCCGTCTATTTGCCGCAAAACCCCGCGTTCGATGAGAACGGTACGGTGTTGGAACAAGTATTCCACGGTGACTCCCCGTTAATGCAGGTGCTGCGTGAATATGAGCTCGCTTTGGCTGAGCTTGCAGCTGCGCCGGATGATGAACGCAAGCAAAAACGTCTGTTATCCGCACAGCAGCGAATGGATGCCCTTCATGCGTGGGAAGCAGGCACCAATGCGAAGACTGTGCTGACCAAGCTGGGAATTACCCGATTCCAGCAGCCTGTCCGCGAGCTTTCCGGGGGACAGAAAAAACGAGTGGCGATGGCGAGGGCGCTGATCCAGCCTGCCGACTTGCTGATTCTCGACGAGCCGACGAACCACATTGACAATGAAACGGTCGAATGGCTAGAAGAGTATTTGTCCCGCTATAAAGGCGCCTTGTTGATGGTGACCCATGACCGCTACTTCCTTGATCGGGTGACAAACCGCATGTTTGAGCTGGACCGCGGCAAGCTGTACAGCTATGAAGGAAACTACGCATCCTTTTTGGAGAAAAAGGCCGAACGAGAAGAACGCGAGCAAGCGGAAGAAAGCAAACGGCAGAACACGCTGCGTCGGGAACTGGCCTGGCTCCGTCGTGGCGCGAAAGCAAGGACGACCAAGCAAAAAGCACGGGTCCAGCGTGCAGAAGCGCTGCGTGACCAGAAAGTCGACGGTCCCGCGGAGGCGCTCGATATGGCTCTCGGTGCCAGTCGGCTGGGAAAGAAGGTGCTGGAGCTTGAGCACGTCTCCAAAAGCTACGGGGATCGGACGCTCATCCGCGATCTTTCGTATATCGTGCTGCCTGACGACCGCTTGGGGATTATCGGGCCAAACGGCGGGGGCAAATCGACGCTGCTGAACATGCTGGCCGGACGACTTCAGCCTGATTCCGGTGAAATTGTTTCCGGGCAGACAGTCAAGCTGGCCTACTATACGCAGGAAAATGTGGAGATGGACGAAAAGCTACGCGTCATCGAGTATATCAAAGAAGCAGCGGAAGTGATCCGCACCGCAGATGGCGAGTCTATCACCGCTGCGCAAATGCTCGAACGCTTCCTGTTTCCGCCCCATCTGCAATATACGCTAATCGGAAGGCTTTCCGGTGGAGAGCGCCGCAGATTGTATTTGCTGCGTACGCTGATGGGTGAGCCCAATGTTCTCTTGCTGGACGAACCGACCAATGACCTTGATATCCAGACGCTTTCCATTCTGGAAGACTACCTGGAACAGTTCCCGGGTGCGGTCATCACCGTTTCCCACGATCGGTATTTTCTCGATCGTACTGTCGATCATCTGTTTGCATTTGAAGGCAACGGTGACATTCGTCGCTTTACGGGTAACTACAGCGAATATCTCGATACTCGCAAGCAAGAGCTGGAGCAGGAAGCAGCGGTTGCCAAGCAGGCTGATACTGCCAAAGCTGTCGAATCCTCAAGCGACAACTCGAATGCAGGGCGTGGCGGGAACCGCACGCGCAAGCTTTCCTACAAGGATCAGAAGGAATGGGACGAGATTGAGGACAAGATCGCCAAGCTTGAAGCGCGGATCAGCCAAATCCAGCAGGAGATTGTGAAAGCAGGCAGCAACATCGACCAGGTGCAGAAGCTGTATGCCGAGGAGCAGCAGCTCACGGACCAGCTGGAGCAATCGCTTGAACGCTGGAGCGAGCTGTCTGAATTAGTGGAAGAGATTCAAAAGCAGAATCGCCAGTAAATCTCCCCGCTATTGACCAACCAATTATAGAAAGCAGGTATACACGAATGATTAGTACACAAGGTGTTACGCTGCGGTACGGAAAACGGCCGCTGTTTGAAGAGGTAAATATCAAGTTTACCCCAGGCAACTGTTACGGTCTGATCGGGGCCAATGGTGCAGGGAAATCAACGTTCCTGAAAATTTTGTCCGGCGAAATCGAGCCAAACAGCGGACATGTGAGCGTGACGCCAGGCGAGCGAATCGCCGTGCTGAAGCAGAACCATTATGAATTTGATGAAGTGGAAGTGCTGAAGACCGTCATGATGGGCCACAGCCGCCTGTTTGAAATCATGGAAGAAAAGAACGCGCTCTACTCGAAAGAAGACTTCACGGAGGAAGACGGGATGAAAGCTTCCGAGCTGGAGGGCGAATTTGAAGAGCTCAACGGCTGGCAGGCGGAATCCGACGCGGCTTCCTTGCTGATCGGTCTTGGCATTCCGGCAGACTTGCACGAGAAAAATATGAAGGAATTGGACGGCAGCCAAAAAGTGCGTGTCTTGCTGGCACAAGCGCTGTTCGGCAATCCGCACATTCTGCTGCTTGACGAGCCGACGAACCACTTGGACCTCGATTCCGTCATGTGGCTGGAGAATTTCCTGCTCGATTATGAAAACACCGTTATTGTCGTTTCCCATGACCGTCACTTCCTGAACAAGGTGTGCACCCATATCGCTGACATCGATTACGGCAAAATCCAGATGTACGTCGGGAACTACGATTTCTGGTACGAGTCCAGCCAGCTGGCTCTGCAATTGATGCGCGATGCCAACAAGAAGAAGGAAGAGAAGATCAAGGAGCTGGAAAGCTTTATCGCCCGTTTCAGTGCCAATGCTTCCAAATCGAAGCAAGCAACTTCACGTAAAAAATTGCTCGATAAAATTACACTGGATGACATCAAGCCATCCAGCCGTAAATATCCGTTCATCAACTTCAAGCCGGAGCGTGAAGCGGGCAAAAATTTGCTTGTCGTTGAAGGCATTTCGAAAACGGTGGACGGCGAGAAAGTTCTCGATAATTTTACCATCACCGTAAACAAAGGCGACAAAATTGCCTTCGTAGGACCAAACGGCTTGCCGAAAACGACGCTGTTCCAAATCCTGATGGGCGAAATCGAGGCAGACAGCGGAACGTTCGAGTGGGGAGTCACGACTTCCCGTGCCTATTTCCCGAAAGACAACAGCGACTATTTCACCTCGGATCTTAACCTGGTGGAATGGCTCCGCCAATATTCCAAAGATCCGGATGAAACGTTTATCCGCGGTTTCCTCGGACGCATGCTCTTCTCTGGTGAGGAAGCGCTGAAAAAATGCAACGTGCTCTCCGGGGGCGAGAAGGTTCGCTGCATGCTGTCCCGGATGATGCTGGCTGCCGCCAACGTGCTGATTCTCGATGAGCCGACAAACCACTTGGACCTGGAATCGATCACTGCGCTCAACAACGGGTTGATCGACTTTGACGGAACGGTTTTGTTCGTCTCCCATGACCACCAGTTCGTTCAAACGATTGCCAACCGGATTATCGAGATCACACCGAAGGGTGTCATCGACAAAATGATGACCTTCGATGAGTATATTGCGAGCGATGATATTCGTAAGCTGCAACAACAAATGTACGCGTAAGCAGAAAGGCTGATGTGATAATGTGCATACCTCCAAGAAACGGCTGCTGGCTGACGCCTCTCTGTTAGGAGTAGCGATCAGTTGGGGCTATACATTCATACTGGCAAAAGACCTGCTGGAAGAAATGACACCATTGTTCTTTACCGGCTCCCGCTTTTTGCTAGCCGGCTTGATCCTTGCGATCTGGCAATGGAAGCGGATCAAGGAACTGACATGGTTTTACTGGAAAGCGGGTATCGTATCCGGACTGCTGCTTTGTATGGCGTTTACCGCCCAGATTTTTGGGATTGAATTGACAACGCCAGGAAAGGCCGGCATGATTACCGGAACAAGTGTGGTCATGGTCCCGTTCTTTTACTTTCTGTGGTCGCGAACGCCGATCCAGAAAGGGCCGATTCTCGGTAGTATCTGTGCATTTATCGGGTTGGCGCTGTTTTCCTGGGACGGTTCTTTGCAGGGGATGAATACAGGAGATTTGCTTGTTCTCTCCTGTGCCCTCTGCTTTGCCATCCATACCGTTTATGTCGACCGAACCTATGAAAAGGAAGAACCGGTTAACGTCGTGCTGTTTTCCATGGTGCAGTTAACCGTTGTTGGACTGATCGACCTTGTTTTGGCCGCATTTCTTGAACCTGCACCAACCCAGCTTTCCCCGTATGGTTGGTATGCGTACCTGTTTGAGCTTTTGATCGGGACACTGCTTGCCTACGTGATTCAGCTTCGGGCACAATATGTTACGCAGCCGATCCGGGTAAGCATGATTCTTTCGCTGGAATCCGTATTTGCGTTTCTATTTTCGTGGCTGTTATGGGGGGAAACGATTACGTATTCCGTCCTGATCGGAGCGGTGCTCGTTTTGGCAGGTATCTATATTACCGAGCTGTTTAACAAAGCGGAGCCCCACCGATTAGATGACCCACGAGGCGATGGTGTCAAAACAGCATAAGCAGTCAAACAACCCGCCCGGTTCAAGTCAGGCGGGTTGTATTGCATCACCACACAGCTGTTGCAGTTTCGATACAGTTAGCGACTTGACAGAATGATGGTCTTCTGAAAAAGTTCACCGTATTTTTAAAAAAACCGTATATGCGGATCATCAACACGGTTTATAATAAGATGTTGGATAGATTTACAAAGAACTGAGGTTGTCTGAGAATGAGTGATCGTAAACCTGAATTGTTAACGACAGCAGCAACGCTGACAGAACTGGACCGAATGTTTCAAGCAGGCGCGGATGCTGTAACCGTGGGGCATGAGCGCTTTGCCTTGCGTCAGCCAGGCAATTTTGAACTTGACGAGATCAAGCAAGCAAAAGCAATTGCCGCTTCATACGGCGGCAAACTGTATGCTGTCGCCAATGCGTTGATGCACCATGATGACGTAGCCAACCTGCAAGCATATATCGAACAACTTGTCCAAATCGGTGTGGACGCGATCATCTTTGGTGATCCAGCCGTGTTGATGACGGTCAAACAGATTGCCCCAGCACTAGACCTTCACTGGAATACGGAAACGACCTCGACCAACTATCGTACCGTCAATTATTGGGCTGGCAAGGGGGCAACACGAGCGATATTGGCTCGTGAGCTCTCGCTGGAGGCGGTGCTCGAGATCAAGCGAAACACGCCGATCCAGGTGCAAGCCCAGGTGCATGGCATGACCTGTATTTTTCATTCGAAGCGCGAGCTGGTCAGCAATTACATGCGCCACCAGGGCAAAGATCCTCAACAGGAGATGTATGAGGAACAGCGCCGCCTGTTTTTGAAGGAAGACAATCGTGACGAACAGCAATATCCGGTTTTTGAAGATCGTCACGGCACGCACATTATGAGTGCGGAAGATATTTGCATGCTCGAGCACCTGCCAGCCATGATGAAGGGTGGCATCGATGTGTTCAAGATTGAAGGAATCTACAAATCTGCTGCTTACAATGAGAAGGTTGTGTCCATTTACAGGAAGGCAATCGACCATTTGGCTGCCAATCCGGAAAGCGCAAGCAACCCGGAATGGCTTCAGGAGATCCAGCAGATTCAGGACCCGGCACGTCCCCTTGGGACAGGCTTCTATTTCAAGCAACAGATTTACTAAGGAGGATTCAACCATGACCTTGCAGCCTGCAACTGAAAGTTCATCGACACGTACCATTTTGAAAAAACCGGAGCTTCTTGCACCAGCGGGAAACCTGGAAAAATTGAAATTCGCCGTGATGTATGGAGCGGACGCCGTCTATATCGGCGGGCAGCAGTTCGGCCTGCGCTCCAAAGCGGGCAACTTCACGTATGAAAACATGAAGGAAGGCGTTGCCTTCGCGCACGCACACGGTGCCAAAGTGTTTGTCGCTGCCAACATCATTGCCCACAATGAAGATTTCGCCGGAATGGAAGAATACTTCCGGACGCTCTATGAGATCGGGATCGATGCCGTTATCGTGGCAGACCCGGCCATCGTGGAGGTGTGCAAGCAGGCAGCTCCCAAGCTGGAAATCCATTTGAGCACACAGGCGTCCACGACGAACTGGCAGGCTGTCCAGTTCTGGGCAAATGAAGGCATTGCCAGGGTCGTGCTGGCGCGTGAGGTGTCGATGGAGGAGATTCGCCAGATCAAGGCGCATACCGATGTGGAAATCGAGGCGTTCATCCATGGTGCCATGTGCATTTCGTACTCGGGCCGCTGCGTTCTCTCCAATCACATGACCAACCGCGATGCGAACCGTGGCGGCTGTGCACAGTCCTGCCGCTGGAAATACGACTTGTTCGAAGAAGTTGAAGATGAAGAGGAAGCCGTACCGATGATCGGCAAGAAGGAGTTACCGCTCTTCAGCGATGAGGATGATGAGTTCACAATGAGCTCGAAAGACTTGTGCATGATCGAGCACGTTCCGGAAATGATCGATGCCGGTGTCGAAAGCCTGAAGATTGAAGGACGGATGAAAACCGTTCACTACGTAGCTACCGTCGTCAATACGTATCGCAAGGTGATCGATGCATACTGCGAGAATCCGGAAGGGTTTGTCTTCAAGCAGGAATGGCATGACGAAATCATGAAGGCGGCGAACCGTCCGGTGACGACTGCGTTTTTCTACGGAAGTCCTACGGAGAGCGATCAAATTTTCGGCATTCCGCCGAAAATGGCAAAATTTGACTTCGCCGGCCTCGTGCTCGCCTATGATGAAACGACCGGAATTGCGACGATTGAACAGCGCAACCACTTTACCGTAGGGGCTGAAGTTGAGTTTTTCGGTCCGAAGCGTGACAATTTTGTCCAAAAGGTAGAAGAGCTTTGGGATGAGAACGACCACCCGATCACCGAAGCGAACAAAGCGATGCAAAAAGTGAAAATGCGAATGCAACAACCTGTCAAACCATACGACATTATGCGCAAGGAAAAGAAATAAAGACTGATTTCGGGAGATCGACATGCGGCCGCTCAAGCAATTGTATCTCGCTGTTGCCGGGATGGTGCTCGCGATTGTAATCGGAGCGACCGGCTTTTCCATTTTAGATGAGAAGTCGTTTTTCGACAGCTTATGGATGACCATGGTGACAGTACTGACGATTGGCTACGGGGACATGGTTCCCGAGAGTCAAGCCGCCAAAACATTCGGACTGATTATGATCCCGTTGAGCGTTGGTCTCGTCTCCTATGCGCTTGCATCCATAGCTGCTGTCATGATTGAAGGTATGTTTTCGGAGAAAGTGAGAATACGTCGCATGGAAAAAACCATTTCACAATTGCACGGGCATGTCGTCCTCTGTGGTCTTGGGCGTGTGGGCAGACAGGTAGTATGGCAACTGCAGCAGGAAAACGTTCCCTTTGTCGTCGTAGACCGCAGCATTACCCAAATTGAAAAGCTTGGCGAAGGGACCCTTTTTGTAGAGGGGAATGCGACGGATGACCCGATCTTGATCAAAGCAGGCATCGAACGGGCAATCGGTGTCATCGCCACCTTGCCAGAGGATGCCGACAATGTTTTCGTTGCCTTGACAGCAAAAGGATTAAACCCTGCGATACGGGTCGTAGCCAGGGCGGAAAAAAAGGAATCGGAAGAAAAAATGCTGCGAGCTGGCATCGATAAAATCATCAGCCCCTCGAGCATTGGTGGCCGCCGCATGGCGATGTCCATCTTGAAGCCGGTCAGTGTTGATTTTGTCGATATTTTGCTGCATACCCATCAAGAGGACTACAGTGTCGAGGAAATTCTGGTCAAGGAAGGCTCCATGTTGGCCGATCGCGGGATGGCGGACAGTCGCATCCGGGAGAAATACGGAGTGACCGTCGTCGCGATCAAGCGCGGGAGCCGAATCATCAGTAATCCCGCTGCCCATGAGCATATTCACGCCAACGACCTGTTAATTGTATTCGGCTCTCACCGCCAGCTTTCCGTATTTGAAAAAGTCTCGAAAGAGAAGTCAATTTCATAGAAACATTTGGAAGAGGTATTCGTCTTACTGATGGGTGAAAAATCACATCATGTAGGGGGATACCTTTTTCCATGAAATCATGGCGACTTATACCACTTTTATGTGGCATTACAGTACTTTCGGCACCATTGGCAGAGGCAAGCACCATCCAGCGATCCGTTAAACCGCCACTGCAGCAGGTAGACGCCACCATCGGACAAATGCTGCTAGAGGCGTTTGCAGATTATCGGGATGACCAAGCATTTTCGATGACAATGAAAGGTAGATTGCAGAAGCAAAAAGAGCAACTGATGCCTGTCGTCGAAGCTGGCATTCGGTTTTTGCCCAACCGGGTTTTGTTAGCGAGC
>JBLNEJ010000542.1:0-3932 GCA_050262535.1 Clostridia bacterium | reverse complement strand
TTGCTCATGCTTATCGCGCTGCTGCTGCCACTGCTTGTAACGGCCTGTGGTGGTGGACAAAATGCCGAACAGCTTGCAAGCACCAAGGAGCAAACCGAGAGCGGCGAAACATCCGGGCGCGTGAAGGCGGAGGTAATTAAGGCAGTAGACGGAGATACGATCAAGGTAAAGCTGGGTGGGAAAGAAACGACCGTACGCTTCCTGCTCGTGGATACGCCGGAAACCAAGCACCCCAAGCTGGGCGAGCAGCCGTTCGGAAAAGAAGCAAGCCAATTCGTCAAAGCCCTGCTTGAGAAGAAGACCGTTGAGCTGGAGCAGGATGTAACACCTGGACCGGACAAATACGGCCGTATGTTGTTTTACGTCTATGTGGATGGGAAATCGGTGCAGGAGATGCTTCTGGAAAAAGGATTAGCCCGCGTTGCATACGTGTATGTACCGAATGTCAAATACGTGGACAAATACCGGGCGATTCAAGAGAAGGCGCAAAAAGCAGGCGTGGGAATCTGGTCGATCGAGAACTATGCGCAGGAGGATGGGTTCCATGCAGGGCAAGTGAAGGAGCCGGATGCAGCTGCGGAGCAACCGGAGGATATCGATTCGCAAACGCCAGGGATCGAGATCGACCAACAACCAACCACACCCGAAGGGAAGCAGGAGGTATTCTACAATAGCTGTAAGGAAGCACGCGCGGCAGGAGCTACCCCGTTGCGTCGCGGAGAACCTGGCTATCGGCCCGAAATGGATGGTGACAAGGACGGAATCGCCTGCGAATAAAACCGTAATGGACAAAGGACCCTTAGGAGGTTTGACAAATGGAAACAATTTATTGCCTCGTGCCGGAAACGTATTGGCTCCAGTATGAGGGAAAACAGGAATATGAATCACGCACCTATGCGCAGGAAGGCTTCATCCATGCAACGAAAGGGGATGAGCTTCTCGTGAAGGTAGCCAATCGCGTCTACTCCCAGTTCACGGAAGAGTTGCTTGTGCTTGTCGTTGATGAGTCGCGGATTACAGCCAAGCTGCTCTATGAAGAAGCTTCCGACGGGCTGCTTTATCCGCATATTTATGGTCCGCTCAACACCGATGCCATCGTAGAAGTGAAGCGGCTGGTACGAGATGCGAAGGGGAACTGGCAGTTTGCGGGGAGCAAGTAGCAAGTTTTGGCTTGAACAACGTGATACAGGGAGATACAATGATAGGTAACCAAATAGTTCATCGTCTTGGTGATGGCGCAACGCCATTGAAAAGGGAAAGTGGTGCAAATCCACTGCAGGCCCCGCTACTGTAAGCACGGACGATTTTTCCTACGGATGTCACTGGCTGATTAACAGCTGGGAAGGCGGAAAAATCGGTTGAGGTGTAAGCCAGGAGACCTGCCAAGCGAGCCGATTGCCACTTTTGCGGGTGTTACAAAAGAGGGATATGACTATAACCGAAATTTTCGGCTGTCAGCCCTCTTTTCATCTGAAAAGAGGGCTTTCTATTTTGCGACAAGAAAGGAAGAGAAACATGAGTACTTGGGGGTTCACAGTAAAAAAATCGTTGGCTTGGACGTTGGTTGCGAGCTTGATGCTGTCTCTGGCTGTCGTGGTCAAGCCGGTTGAGGCAGCGACCAACGGAGAAAAATTGGTTACCGCCGCGTTGAAAAAAGCAGTCAACTATTACTACAAGCGCGACCGTTCCTACAAATTCGATGGGTTTGACTGGGAGCTGGTCGGGCTTGCAGCAGCCGGTGAAAAACTGAACGGACGCAAATGGCTTGATAAAAAAGGCAACTCTGCTTTTGACCAGATTGTACCGGTTGCAACGAAAGCCGATAATGCAGGAGAACTGGCCAAATACGCCATTGCCCTGATGAAGAACGGGTATGACCCAACCGCTGTGAATGGTGTAGATTTGTTGAAAGAAATCGTGAATCGCCAGGAGAAATCAGGCAAAATGGGTGACGACACGTATACGATTTCCAACCACGTGTATGCCATTGTTGCGCTGGAAATGTACGGATACGAATACAATCGTGAAGCAGCAGTTGACTTTTTGCTGGAACATTACGATGATTTCGAAACCGATCCCAACAGAAGCAAGTATGATGAGCTGGGTGTAACGTTGAATGCGCTGGCGTTTCTGGAAGATGAAGACGGCGTTGAGAAAGTGGAGCAAGACGTTATCAAGCAGATCCTGGACGGTCAAAATCCAACCGATGGATCGTACTCCTACAATACATACGGACCGAGCCCGGATACGACAAGCCAGGTGTTGATCGGGTTGACCTCAGCCGGACAGGATGTTTTGGAAGGCTCTATGGCCAAAACGGTCGAATATTTAATCAAGAAGCAAGTAAAAAATGGCGGTTTCGAATCGAGCTGGTCGCCTGGTGAAGCTAGCCCGTATACAACCAAGTTTGCTTTGGTAGCACTTGCCTCAGCCAAAACCGGAGACAATGTGTACGAGTTGACGGATGAGGAAAAAGACGCGCTGAAGCCCTACTCGAAAACGGTTGATCTGAATGGTCAAATTGAAGTGTACGAAGGCATCGACAACTTGCTGAAAGGCAAGCAAACTAAGCCGGTTGGCCAATCGTTTTCCGTCTCGGCTTCTCAAGTGATGGTTCGCACGAATGTGTCTGACCTGGTCAAAGAAGGAAAACCGCTCGCGGTATTCGTGCAAGTATCGCAAGACAAAAAAGTTGTGCAAAGCGTAGTCGTGGAGTCAAACAGCAGCGCTGCTCAGCAACTGACGGCTGGCTTCAGCCTGGCAAAAGGCACATACACGGTTCAGATGAACTACTGGTACGGCCTCACCGAAAAGAAGGAAACCGCGAAGGAACCCATTACGTTTACGATTGTGGTGAAATAGATGAACCAAAAAGGGGTTACAAGCATCTGGGGTGCCTTTCTTGTGCTATTTCTGGTCATGCACATGCTGCTTCCGCAGGGTGTGATGCATGCAGCGCAGAAAACCGACACATCTGCAGCACTTTCGGCAACCCAGATCGGGGAAGTCATCAAGATCAATGGAACTACAGCATCGCAGGACCCTACGTACGTGCCGTTGCTTGTCACCGATCAGAAAGGACAAATTTTGTTTGTCCAAGACATCGCGGGCGGCGGCAAGCCCTTTTCTCTAGAATTCGGGAAGCCTGATTGGGCGGAGGAAGGGACAGCCAAGGTCACGCTTTATTCCGTGGATCCGATCACGGCAAGCTTCCCCATCACAGGACCGAAGCCGCCGGATAAGAAGAAGCTGGAGCTGTCCGTTCGTATTGTCGGGGAGGATGGCGAGGAAATTTTTCCGAAGACGGTCGTAAAGCTGTCGAAGGGCTCGTCCGCTTACTCGTTGTTGAGATACGTTTGTACCGAGAACGACCTGGATTACGAAGTTGTCGATTTGGATGGTGACGGCAACGATGTTTACATCAAGAGCATCAAGGGGCTGGCTGAATTTGACAGAGGGCCGGGGAGCGGCTGGGTGTATCTGGTGAATGGTGTCCAGCCGCCGATGCCTGTTGACCGTTACAAGCTGGACAACAAGGATGATGTTGAATTTATTTATACAACCGATTTTGGCCGGACACAGGGCGGAACCAATACCGAAAGCAAATTGAGCGGCTTGTATCGCACTTCGGCTGTAGCGGAAATTGAGAACGCCCTGTACCATATCGGGCTCGTCGATACGGTTGAGGACATTGTCAATGTGATCGATGAAATGCTCGTAAATTTAGCTGAATATGACATTGAAAAGCAGAAGACGTTCATCCCCGACGTAGCTCAGGTGCTTCAGGCGGCATATGAAAAGGCCGGGATGCTCAAGAAAGAAGACGTTCAAACGAAGGCAAGCAACGACCTTCTCCTTCAGGGTCTCACACGCATGATGGTGACCGAGGTGCTCGACGATCAGGCGGAGGTTTTGGAAAAATTGTCGGAACG
>JBLNEJ010000541.1:0-6552 GCA_050262535.1 Clostridia bacterium | reverse complement strand
TAATTGATTGATCGCTGCCTGATGCTGCATATGGTAGCTGGTAAACTGCTTTTCGGCACCCCGTGTTTCCAGAATATGATTGCCAAGCATTTCTTTCGTTTTTTGGAAATCTTGTCTCCATTCATGGAATCGATGATCCATATGATGGAACATTCTGCCGAAACCGACATCGACGTCTGAGCTTAATCGATCAAGTTTGTTCTCAAGAAGCTCAACTTTTTCTTTCAGCACCTGAACGTCCTGCTTTAACATCTGAACATCCTGCTTTAACACCTGAACATCCCGTTTCAGCTCATGGATCTCTGTCTTCAGCAAAGCGACATCACGCTTTATCTCTTGAAGCTCTTGTTTGAGAGGTTGAATTTCTTCGCGGACGATCTGTCTTACTTCATCGTGAACGACTTGCTTTACTTCTTCACGCACGGATACACGTACCTCATCACGTACAGCGGTTCGTACCAATTCGACAAGTCTGGCTTCTTCCATTCGCGATCCTCCCCCGATCATGCCCGATACCGCAAGTCTACCATAAGATAAAGCTATGCGAGAAAAGAATATCACGCACGAAAGGGACAAAAATCATGAGTCTGCAAGAGTCCCATTTTGCTCCCTCCCTAAAAACCGAAACCACGGCAGCACCATCCCCAAAATTGCTGCCACACAAACCATCGTCCCTACTAAAGCCAAAACGGGACGAATTCCCCCGACCTCTGCCCCATAACTCCCAAGAAGCGTGCCGAGCGGCATCACACTACGAATGATCAGCAGGCGTACGGAAAATACGCGACCTTGCAGTTCAGCCGGAACGACTCGTTGGTACAGACTGGTGCTGTGCACATGGAAAAAGGGAGCAGTGATGCCGGCGAACAGCTCAATGGCAAGCGCGAACCAGATGTTCTCAACGATCGCGAGCATAAGAAAGCTGCTTCCCCCAAGCAGAAGTGAGCCAAGCATGACTTGTCGCAGAGGCAGCCGAAGCTGGATGCGAGGAACAAGCAGGCTGCCCAAGAAATAGCCGAGCGGATACGATGCGAGAAACATTCCATACAAAACAGAGGTGCCATGAAGCTCGTCCACAACATAAGGAAGGTTCAGGACCATCGTTACACCGACGGCAAACTGAACAAACGAAAGAAAAATCCCTAACCAGACAAGCTGTTGATGCCCCCAAAAATAGCGGAAGCCTTCCTTGAGCTGCCTGGCCCACGTATCGCGTGGCAAGGTGGGCTGAGGAACGTATTGGCAATAGCAAAGAAAAACAAAGCTTGCCGCATACATCGTGATCACGACCAGCAAGGTCAGCTCGGCACCGATGAGGGCAACCAGCAGCCCACCCACGGGAGGGCCAAGAAACATCATGAACCGGGTGGTGCCATCAATCGTCGCATTGGCTTGAGGTAGCTGCTGCTTTTTGATCAGGGAGGGGAGCATCGCCAGGCTGGATGGAACATAGAGAGGCTGGATCAAGCCAATCAACAAGGAGACCAGAAATAGATGCCAAGGAACGAGTTCACCTGCCAGGCTCATGGCTAACGGAAAAGCAAAAGCGATCGCACGGACCAGCTGTGAAAACAGCATGATGTGCTTGCGGTTCCAACGATCAAGATAAGGGCCGATCACCAGCTGAACCATAAGCGAAGGCAGCAAATAGATCAGCCACATGTTGCCTAATGCTGCTTCTGAACCCGTGAGTCGATGCAGCAGCCAGGAGTTCGCCAGCGTCCCAAAGCTTGCACCAAGCGAGGAAGCCGCTTCACCCAGCCATATGCCAAGAAACGACGAATTCCGGTATAACGCGTTACGGGGTTGCGTTGTCTGCATCCAAACGCTCCTTTGCCAAACCGCGCTGCAAAAATCCATCCAGCTGCCGGTTCATCCAGTCCAGCTCTTTCCGATCAAGTCTGTATTTGTTGTTCCCGGTTGCTTCGACAAGCCGGGCGGAACGAAGCAGCATGAGATGATGGTGGACGGTCGATTTGGCCAGCGACAGCTTTTCGGTTAACTCCTGCAAGGAAAGCTCTCGCTCTGCCAAAAGCTTGACCAGACGCAACCGATGCTCGTCTCCAAGCGCTTTGTGCTTGAGCACCAGGCTGGTCGGAGGGGTGTACGGGTCAGGTATTTCGACGAGACTTTCGTCGGCAACGGGGTAATAAAACACTTTGGCTCCCGGACAATCAGCCTGCACATTCCAAGGGCGGTAAATCGTGTGCGGCACCAGGATTACCCGTGAAACGGACGGCTCAGGCGCATAGCGAATGCCACAGGTGACCCATTCAACGAAAGCTTCCGGGTCAAGTCGTTCCTGCATCTGCCGCTTTGCGGCCAGATCACGGGAAAAAATAGCTTCCAGCTCGTCTTGCTTCGGGATGATTTGGGCGAGATACCAGCCTTCCATGACCGCAAGCAGGTGCTCGCGCAGCACCGAAACGTCTACATGCTGCAGAAAACGCAAATAATCCGGAAAAAATTTGTGTTCTTTGCAGCTCTCAATCAACAATGTGTTTGCGGAAGCATCGCCCTGTGCTGCCTGGCGGCGAAGCGGTTCATAGCTTTCGCCGAGAAAAGGATAAGCGTAAAACAGCAGCTCTTCGTCCCCAAATGAACGAACAAACCGGAGAAACTCGTCCAAATCATGAAAATTGCCAAGATGAAGCAGTTGCAAGAGCGTTTTCCACGTATTGTTTTGTTCCACGTAGTCGAGGTGCTGCTGCATCGTTGCGGACAGCGAGGCTTTGATTTCGAGCCAATAAGATGCAGGCTTTTCCAGCGAAGCATGAATAACCGGATAGGTGGCGGCAGCGATGCCAAGGGCGCATTCGAAAAGAAGCGAATGAGAGAAGACAACTTCATACGTTTCGCGTTTGCGGGACAGATGCAGCAATTTCATCCTTAATCACCTTGATTCCCATTTTCTCTAAATACTAACATTTTCGAACGATGCGTTCAATGTTTTTCGGATATAAATGAAATAAGGCAATGTATTGACAAGACGACGGGTTGACACAATTGCTTTCGCTTTTGTGGGATAATACGGACAGAGTCATCTACTCTTACATGACGGAGGAAACGGAACATGAGTCAACTGGCGGAAAATAAGCTCGAGGCGATTCGGGCTGAACTTTTGCAGCACCCGATGTATAAAGCAATTCGCACTCCTGAGCAGGTGAGGGTGTTTATGCAGCACCATGTGTTTGCAGTGTGGGATTTCATGACGCTCCTGAAACGGCTGCAGCAAGGCTTGACCTGCACAACTCTTCCATGGATGCCAAGCAAGGAAGCGAAATATGCCCGTTTTATCAATGAAATTGTGCTCGGCGAAGAGACCGATGAGGATGGGCGTGGCGGATATGCCAGCCATTTTGAGCTGTATTTGGAAGCGATGCGCGAGGTTGGCGCCGATACAGAGCCAATCAACCGGTTTATAGCGCAAATGCAGGATGGAAAAGAACCGCTTGTTGCGTTGCGTGACACGGGTGTTCCCGAGTCGGTGTACCAGTTTGTGAAGCAAACGCTTGAGTTGGCACAGCATGGCGAGCTTCACGAAGTGTGCGCGTCCTTCTTCTTTGGCCGTGAAGAGATTATTCCGGACATGTTTCAGGTGCTGGTCGATGAACTGATGGCGCAGAAGCAAAGCGTGGACCGCCTGATGTATTATCTCAATCGCCATATTGAACTTGACGGCGATGAACACGGTCCATTGGCGCAGGGATTGTTAAACTATTTGTGCGGAGAAGATGCAGCGCGCAAGGAGGAAGCCCAGAAGGTTGCGATTCAATCGCTGCAAGCACGCATCGATCTGTGGCATGGTGTGGTAAACGAACTCGAGAAGTGATTCTGATGGATGGGAAAGAAAAAAACTCGGTGAACCGATCAAGGGTCCGCCGAGTTTTTTCATTTGGATTACACAGTTTGCTTCAATGCTTGATCCAGGTCTTCGAGAATATCCTCGATTGCTTCGGTCCCCACGGAGAGACGCAGCATTTCCGGATTGACGCCTGCTGCACGCTGCTCATCTTCCGTCAACTGCTGATGCGTTGTGCTTGCTGGGTGAATGATGAGCGACTTGGAATCACCGACGTTGGCCAGATGCGAGAACAGCTTGGTCGATTCGAGAACCGTACGCCCTTCCTTCACGCCGCCTTTGACGCCAAAGGTGAGGATCGCGCCTTGGCCTTTAGGCAAATATTTCTGCGCCAGCTTGTATTGGGAGTTGCCTTCCAAACCAGGGTAGTTGACCCACTCGACTTGCGGATGAGCAGCCAGGAACTTGGCGACAGCAAGTGCGTTCTGGCTGTGGCGCTCCATGCGCAGGTGCAGTGTTTCCAGCCCTTGCAGGAACAGGAAGGAATTGAACGGCGATACAGGAGCGCCGATGTCGCGTTGCAGCTGTACGCGTGCTTTGATGATGTAAGCGAGATTGCCGACAGCCTCGGAGTAAACAACGCCGTGGTAGCTTGGGTCCGGTGTCGTCAGCCCCGGGAATTTGCCGTTGTTCCAGTCAAATTTGCCGGAATCTACGATAATGCCGCCGATGGAAGTGCCATGGCCACCGATGAACTTTGTTGTAGAATGAACAACGATATCTGCACCGAAATCGAACGGACGGCACAGGATCGGAGAGGCAAACGTGTTGTCCACGATCAATGGAATGCCGTTTTCATGGGCGATCGCAGCGATTGCTTCCAGATCAGCCACGTTGATGCGCGGGTTGCCGATTGTCTCGACGAACACTGCCTTTGTTTTTTCATTGATTTTTGCCCGGAAATTTTCCGGGTTCGATTGATCAACGAAATGGAACTTGATGCCCAGCTTCGGCAACGTGTGGTAGAACAGGTTGTAGGTACCGCCGTACAAGCTGCTGGAAGCCACGACCTCATCGCCGGCACCGGCAATGTTGAGGATGGCAAACGTGATCGCTGCCTGACCGGATGCGGTAGCGAGTGCGCCTACTCCGCCTTCAAGCAGGGCCACGCGCTTCTCGAATGCGTCCGAGGTTGGGTTCATGATGCGGGAATAGATGTTGCCGAATTCCTTTAAGGCAAACAGATTAGCAGCATGGTCAGCATCACGGAAAACATACGAGCTGGTTTGGTAAATCGGTACCGCACGGGAACCGGTTGTAGGGTCAACCTCTTGTCCTCCGTGCAGGGCGAGTGTTTCAGGTCTCCATTGTGGATTGGTCGTCATGGCTCTCTCTCCTTTGTATGAAAAAATAAAAAAGCCGTTCTTCTGAGGAGAAGAAGGCTTCGCTTTCAAACACAATGCCGATTCATCTCTCAGAATCAATTGATTCTGCTGGAATTAGCACCTTGCATGAACAGTCATGCCGGTTGCCGGGCTTCGTAGGGCCAGTCCCTCCGCCACTCTCGATGAGTTTGTGAAATTGTTTTACTATTCAATATAAAAGTCATTGTAAGCGATCATTCGAAACCTGTCAACTGCCAATTCCAAGTAACCCAAGTGGAATTCTACAATTCTCAATTTCTCAATTTTGTAACCGATTCGACCAAACCCGTTCACAATCATGGCGGTTCTTCTTGTTAGGATTGTTTACAATGTGAATAAGATCACAAGTAGAGAGAAAAAGGTGGTCAACACCAAGAGGGGTGAGATTTCAAATGGAATTGGACAATACCGTACTGGCTCGCATTCTGACATCGTTAACCTTGGGGTTTCACATCATATTTGCGGCGCTTGGCGTTGGCATTCCGGTGATGATCTCGATTGCGGAATGGCTGGGCATTCGGCGGAAGGACCCGATGTACACCTTGATGGCTCGCAGATGGATGAAGGGGCTGACCGTCACGGTGGCCGTAGGTGTCGTAACCGGTACGTGCATCGGGCTTCAGCTTAGCTTGCTGTGGCCAAGCTTTATGAAAATTGCCGGGGAGGCGATCGCGCTGCCCCTGTTCCTGGAAACGTTCGCCTTCTTCTTTGAAGCGATCTTTCTCGGCATTTACATGTACACCTGGGACCGGTTCAAAAATCCGTATATCCACTGGCTGATTTCCATTCCGGTGGTGATTGGCTCGACCGCTTCCGCCTTCTTCATCATGACGGTGAATGCCTTCATGAATGCTCCGCAAGGCTTTACGCTGCAAAACGGGGCAATCGTCGACATTCAGCCGTTGGTGGCCATGTTTAACCCGGCAACGCCGTCCAAGGCGGGACACATGATTTTATCGTCTTACGTTACATCTGCTTTTGTGCTGGCTGCAATCGCAGCGTATCGCATCCTGAAAGGGAACCGGCACGAATATTATCGCAAAGCACTGAATTTCACAATGGCAATGGCGCTATTGTTTGCATTTGGCACCGCGCTGTGGGGCGACATCGCGGGCAAATATTTGGCAGAGTACCAGCCAGCCAAGCTGGCCGCGGCGGAATGGCACTTTGAAACGAAGCCGCAGGCAGAGCTTGTCTTTGGCGGGGTGCTCAACAAAGAGACGCTTGAAGTGAACTATGGGTTGAAAATCCCGTATGCGCTCAGCATACTGGCAGGCAACTCCCCGGACACAAAGGTCATCGGGCTCAATCAAATCCCGAAAGACG
>JBLNEJ010000540.1:0-4314 GCA_050262535.1 Clostridia bacterium | reverse complement strand
AAGGGCGTTGTTGACGATATCGATTATTTGTTCGGTGTACATCTGCGCCCCATCCAGGAAATGCGCGCCGGCTGCGCCGGACCGGCGATTTACAATGGTGCTGCCATTTCAATCAATGGGGAAATCATCGGTGTCGCTGCCCACGGGGCACGGCCGCATCTGGGGATCAATGTCATCGAGGTTGCAGCTGCGATTGTAAACGGGTTGGGCAATATCCATGTCAATCCTGTCGTCCCCGCAACCGTGAAAATGACGAAGCTGCAAGCAGGCGGCGAAAGCACCAACATTATTCCCGACCGTGCGCACTTCTCGCTCGATTTGCGGGCACAGGCCAATGAAGAAATGGACGAGCTGCTGGCCAAAACCGAGCTCGTGCTGGACGGGGCTGCCGCCATGTTTAGCGCAACGATCAACTGGAGCATTGAATCGCGCATGGTAGCCGCCGTGGTGAACGATGAGGCGAAACAGCTGATGGAGGAAGCAATTGCAAGCGCCATCGGGGAAGAGCATGTGCGGTCGGCACCGATCACGCCAGGAGCGGAGGATTTCCATTTTTACACTGTTGAGCGGCCAGGCATCAAAGCGACGATGCTGGCGTTGGGATGTGATTTGAAGCCGGGGCTGCATCATCCGCAGATGGAGTTTGACCATGCTGCGCTTGGCCAAGGTGTTGAGATTTTGGCAAACGTTGTGATGAACGCCTTTCAAAAGGCGAATGCCTGATTTTCATTGAAGTGTGTGGACAAGTCCTTCACATTTTAGTCACAGGCCATCCTAAAATTATGTAGCTTATTTCGATAAATGTGATATACTAATTACAAATTCAACGAGAGAGAGATTCGAGATCCGTGATTAATGGAAGGGAGAAAAGTTCACAAATGGAAACGAAGACGGTAAATCAACTGACTGACGTACTCGCTGCGGCAAATACACATTATAATCTTTCGGTAGCTCAACTGGTCGAAATTGCTGTGAAGCGGGGAGAGGGCGTTCTCACTGACAAAGGTGCTCTCAATGCGTTGACAGGCAAGTTCACCGGCCGTTCACCGAAGGACAAATTCATTGTGGACGAAGCATCCGTCCATGAAAACATAGACTGGGGATCCGTTAACCAGCCGATTGCCAGCGAGAAGTTTGAAACATTGTATGCCGATGTGCTTGAATATCTGCAAAAGAAAGATCTGTACGTGTTTGACGGCTTTGCCGGAGCTGATGAGAAGTACCGTCTGCCGATTCGAGTTGTGAACGAATATGCGTGGCACAATCTGTTTGCCCGCCAATTGTTTATCCGTCCGACAGAAGCGGAGCTGGCCAATCATACAGCAGAATTCACGGTGATCTACACGCCTGAATTCAAAGCAAATCCTGCGGTTCATGGCACCAATTCCGAAACGTTCATCATCTGCAGCTTTGAGCAAAAAGTGGTGCTGATCGGTGGAACCGAGTATGCAGGTGAAATGAAAAAGTCGATCTTCAGCGTCATGAACCTGTTGCTGCCAGAGCGCAACGTACTGTCGATGCACTGCTCTGCTAACATTGGTCAAGACGGCGATGTCGCCCTGTTCTTCGGTCTGTCCGGTACAGGTAAAACGACTCTGTCCGCCGACCCTAGCCGCAATCTGATCGGTGACGATGAGCACGGCTGGTCTGACAATGGCGTGTTCAACCTCGAAGGCGGTTGCTATGCGAAGGCCATTCGTCTTTCCGAGGAAGGCGAACCACAGATTTGGAATGCGATTAAATTTGGTACCGTGCTGGAAAACGTTGTTGTTGACGAAAATACGCGTCAAGCTGACTACGACAACGAAAAATATACAGAAAACACCCGTGCAGCTTATCCTGTGGAAATGATTCCAGGGGCAGTGATCCCAGGCGTTGGCGGACAGCCAAATGTCATCATTTTCCTGACGGCTGACTCTTTCGGGGTCATCCCGCCGATTTCCAAGCTGAACAAGGAACAGGCGATGTACCACTTCCTGTCCGGCTACACCAGCAAAATGGCTGGTACCGAGCGTGGCGTTACCGAACCGCAAGCAGAGTTCTCCACTTGCTTTGGCGCTCCGTTCCTGCCGCTGCGTCCGGTTGTGTACGCAGAAATGCTCGGTAAAAAAATCGACGAGCAAAACGCTCACGTCTACCTGGTTAACACCGGATGGACAGGTGGACCGGTTGGGGTCGGCAAGCGCATGAAGCTGGCTTACACCCGTGCGATGGTTACCGCAGCTTTGAATGGTGAGCTGGAAAAAGCCGAATTTGCGACCGATGCAACCTTTGGAGTTCAGGTGCCGACTTCTTGCCCGGACGTTCCGGCAGAAGTACTGCTCCCGCGCAACACATGGGAAGACAAAGCGGCTTACGACAAGCAGGCAGCTGATTTGGCAAGCCGTTTCGTGGAGAACTTCAACAAGAAGTTCCCGAATGCAACGGATATCGCAAAAGCCGGACCAAAAGCATAAATGTACCAAGACGAAGAATCGCACAGGTGAGTGCGGTTCTTCTTTTTTGTGTTCCCTCAACCGTGATACGATGAAAAGAGTATGAGGCAAGGAAGTGGTACGGTGTTTGATGTAGTCGCGCTTGGAGAACTGCTGATCGATTTTACGCCAGCAGGGGAGTCAACAGCAGGCAGCCCTCTGTTTGAACAAAATCCGGGAGGAGCTCCGGCAAACGTGCTTGTCGCCCTTGCCCAATTTGGTAAGCGGACCGCTTTTATCGGCAAGGTGGGGCAGGACCCGTTCGGCATGTATTTGCGGTCGGTTTTGCTGGGCAAGCAGATTCATGTGGATGGACTTGTGTTAAGTCACGACGCGCCAACGACGCTGGCGTTTGTTCATCTGGACGCAAGCGGTGAGCGGTCCTTCAGCTTTTATCGCAATCCGGGTGCAGATCAATTACTAGAAGCAGGGGAGATCGAGCCGACTTTGCTGCAAGCGGCGAGAATGTTTCATTTTGGCTCCAATTCGCTTACCGATGAACCGATCAGAAGCGCTACGCTGTTTGCAGTCAAGGCGGCCAAACAGAAGGGTGCTGTCATTTCGTTTGATCCGAACATCAGGCTGCCGCTTTGGACGGATGCTGCCCTGATCGAACCGATGATTCGGGAAGTTTTGCCGTATGCGGATGTGTTGAAGCTGTCGCTGGAGGAAATGCAGCTTCTGACCGGGTGTACGGACCCGAAAACAGGGACGCTACAGTTGTATGAAACGTATGGGACAAGGCTGATTTTTGTGACAGTGGGACCAGAGGGATGTTTCTTTCGAGCAGGGGAACGGATTGGAGGGCACAGCGGATTTACGGTCAAAACGGTTGACACGACGGGAGCAGGAGATGCTTTCTGGGGAGCAGTGCTGTCTCAGTTGCTGGAACGCGAGTGGATGGAGCCGTTTGCGCAGGGCGAGCTGGAGCGGATTGCCACGTTTGCGAATGCAGCAGGAGCGCTCTGCACGACTCGAAAAGGCGCGATCCCGGCAATCCCGGAGCCAACTGAAATCACCCGGTTAATCGAGGCCCAATCCGGTATGAATGGGCCAAAGTGACGATCAGGTGAACGTGAAGCTGCTTGCTTTGCACCCGCTATCAATTCTGCTACACTAGAGCCAATATGCGAAATTTGGACGCTTTGAAAGGAGCTGTACGAGCATGACAACAACCGTACAACAACCGGTATCTACCCTGTCGCTGAAGGAATGGGCGGTCGCCATCAAGGCGCTGGGAGAGGGAAAACAGATCATCACCGTGCGCAAAGGCGGTTTGTATGAAGAAACGCGTGAGTTCAAGCTGGAGAACAACACCTTTTATTTGTACCCAACCTATGAGCATCAAAAGGCGGAGATGGTAAAGCCCGAGTACCATGCGATGCTCGATGCGACACTAGAAGGATGGAGCCTGGAAAAGCCTACCGTGGAAGTGGAATATTTCGCGGAAATTACCGATGATGTGGAACTGATGGACGAAGAAAAGCTACGTGCTCTCGGTGCGTATCACATTTGGACAGACAATTTTGCTGATGTGCGCCTGCACTGGAAAAAGAAGCAGCCGCTGCATATATTGTTTGCCCGCGTCTACCGTTTGGAGAACCCGATCGAATTGTCGATCGACGAGTCCTACAAGGGCTGCAAATCATGGCATCATCTGCTGACAGAAGTGAAGCAGGGTGGCATTTCGCCGGTGCTGTCGGATGCCGAGTATGAGCAGCAACGGGCGGAGATCATGGAGTTATTGAATCGCTAAACGGGAAAAAGGAAGAGCTCCTGCCAGGACACGAAGGCGGGAGCTCTTCTTGTTTTTCTCAAGCCAGTCTGTCAATCAATTGCG
>JBLNEJ010000539.1:0-4390 GCA_050262535.1 Clostridia bacterium | reverse complement strand
GGGGTAAGCAAAGCGGGCTATGAAGCGCGTTTCGGTGAACCGATGGAAAATCGGTTCGGTATGGTCATTGAACAGGAGAAAGCGAAAGGCATGCTAGAGGTGATCGATGGTCATCTGCGCTTGACGAAGCAGGCGCTGCCGCTTGGAAATGAAGTGTTTGCCCGCTTTCTTGACTAGGTGAGAAAAATGACGGATTTGTATCGTCAAAGGAACAGGCGTTGACAAATCACCGATCAATTGATAAGTTAATACTATATTTAGCACTCAATCGCGCTGAGTGCTAACAAACTGATCGGAAGCGGAGTACAATGCATGGTTCGACATGCTTCGCTACCCTCGCTTCAGACGGATTGAACAAAAGGGGGCTGCACTATGTTAACTGAGCGACAGCGTTTGATTCTGAGTGCGATTATCGACAACTACATCCGTTCTGCTGAACCTGTCGGCTCCCGAACCATTTCCAAGCGCGAAGATGTCGGCTTCAGTTCCGCCACCATTCGTAATGAAATGGCGGATTTGGAGGAGCTAGGCTATCTGGAACAACCGCATACGTCTGCGGGACGCATTCCTTCCACATTGGGCTATCGCTTCTACGTCGATAACCTGCTGCAACCAGCGGGCTTGAATGACCAGGAAGTGAACAGCCTCAAGCAGGTTTTTGCAGAGCGCATCATGCATTTTGAGCAGGTATTTGACTATACGGCAGCCATGCTGTCGCAAATGACCAACTATACATCGATTGTTTTGGGACCAGAGATGTTTGAACACCGGCTGAAGCATATCCAGATCGTGCCGATTAACGAGGAACAGGCGGTCGCGATCGTGGTAACGCATACCGGACGTGTGGAAAACAAATTGATCGATATCCCAGCTGGTGTTCCTGCCTCAGAGGTGGAGAAGCTGGTCAACCTGTTGAATCATCGCTTGCAGGATGTGCCGGTCTGGCAGCTCCGTCAGCGCCTATATCAGGAAGTGGCTGACGAGATGAGACGGCATATGGAGCAGTACGAAGAGATGCTGCACATGATTGAAGGGACGTTTGACGAGGATGTTTCCGAGCGCTTCATTCTGCATGGCGCAACCAAAATCATGAATCAGCCTGAATTCCGCGATGTGGAAAAAGTGAAGGATATTCTTGAACTGCTGGAGCAAAGCGATCAGCTTGTCCATCTGTTCGGGATGCCGCAAGAAGGAATGCAGATACGAATTGGTCAGGAAAACCAGGTGAATGCGGTGAAAGATTGTTCGATAATCACGACATCCTATTACTTGGATGGCAAACCTGTCGGGAAGGTAGGCATTCTTGGCCCGACCCGGATGGACTACAGCAAGGTGATCTCCATCATGAACTACATCGGCCAAGGGTTGTCGCGCATTCTGACCAAACAGTTTGATTCAAAATAACAACATAAGCACGATCGGGCACTTCGCCCGTACTTATCATTGGAATGAGCAATAGGAGGGTATAAAGGTGAGCGACGAGAAAACAGCGGTAGACCCGCAAAACCAGGTAGATCCCGAAGCAGCCGATCAGTTGGAAGACAGCCAAGAACAGACGGAATCGATCGATCTGGCCAGTGAGGTTGAACGCTTGCGAGCAGAGGCGGAAGATACGCAAAACCGTCTGCTGCGGGCATTGGCTGACATGGAGAACATGCGCCGTCGTTTCCGCAAAGAACAGGAAGACCTGCAGAAATACGCTTCTCTTCCGATTGTGGAATCATTGCTGCCGGTATTGGACAACTTTGAACGAGCCCTTGCCGTTGATAAAGAGAATCTCACGGTAGAATCTCTGCTCCAAGGAATCGGCATGGTTCATCGGCAAATGGTGCAAGCTTTTGAAAAGGAAGGCTTGGTTGCCATTGAGTCGACGGGCAAACCGTTCGATCCGCATATCCATCAAGCAGTGATGCAGGTGGAAGACAGCAGCTTTGAGTCTGGCGTTGTTGTCGAAGAGCTGCAAAAAGGCTACCAGTTCAAGGATCGGACCATTCGTCCGGCCATGGTAAAAGTAAATTCGTAAACAATCTATTTTCTCGATAAATCAAGGAGGTTTTTTTCATGAGTCGTGTAATTGGGATTGACTTGGGTACGACAAACTCTTGCGTAGCAGTAATGGAAGGCGGCGAGCCGGTTGTTATTGCCAATCCAGAAGGCAACCGCACAACCCCTTCCGTAGTAGCATTTAAAAATGGCGAGCGCATCGTCGGTGAAGCTGCGAAGCGTCAAGCGATCACGAATCCGGACAACACCGTTATGTCCATCAAGCGCTGGATGGGTACCAACCACAAAACAACGCTTGAAGGCAAAGATTATACCGCACAAGAAGTATCTGCGATGATTTTGCAAAAGCTGAAAGCAGATGCAGAAGCATACCTCGGCCAGCCTGTGACCCAGGCGGTTATCACTGTTCCGGCTTACTTCAATGACAGCCAGCGCCAAGCAACCAAAGACGCTGGAAAAATCGCCGGCCTCGATGTTCTGCGTATCGTAAACGAGCCGACAGCAGCTGCGCTTGCATACGGAATGGAGAAAACCGAAGACCAAACCGTCCTCGTCTATGACCTTGGCGGTGGTACGTTCGACGTATCCATTCTTGAACTGTCCGAAGGCTTCTTCGAAGTAAAAGCAACCTCTGGCGACAACAAGCTGGGTGGTGATGACTTCGACCAAGTTATTATTGATTATCTCGTGAGCGAGTTCAAAAAAGACAACGGCATCGACTTGTCCGCAGACCGCATGGCGATGCAGCGTTTGAAAGATGCTGCGGAAAAAGCGAAAAAAGACCTGTCTGGCGTATTGACCACGACGATCTCCCTGCCGTTCATTACAGCAGATGCATCCGGACCGAAGCACTTGGAGCTGAACCTGTCCCGTGCCAAATTTGAAGAGCTGTCCGCTCATCTCGTTGAGCGCACGTTGGGCCCAACCCGTCAGGCTATGCAGGATGCCGGTTTGTCGCCAAGCGAAATCCATCGTGTCATTCTGGTAGGTGGCTCCACGCGTATCCCGGCTGTTCAGGAAGCAATTAAAAAACTGATCGGCAAAGAACCACACAAAGGCGTAAACCCGGATGAAGTAGTAGCGCTGGGTGCAGCTGTTCAAGCGGGTGTATTGACTGGCGATGTAAAAGATGTCGTGCTTGTTGACGTAACACCGCTTTCCCTGGGTATCGAAACATTGGGTGGCGTCTTCACCAAGCTGATCGATCGCAACACCGCGATCCCAACCAGCAAATCGCAAGTATTCTCCACTGCAGCGGATAACCAGCCATCGGTTGAAATCCACGTGCTGCAAGGTGAGCGCCAAATGGCAGCTGACAACAAAACGCTTGGCCGCTTTACATTAAACGAACTGCCGCCAGCTCCTCGCGGTATTCCGCAAATCGAAGTTGCGTTTGACATCGATGCGAACGGTATCGTGAACGTACGTGCGAAAGACTTGGGTACAGGTCGCGAGCAACGCATCACCATCACGTCCAACTCCGGCTTGAGCGATGCGGAAATCGAGCGCATGGTGAAGGAAGCAGAGCTGAACGCGGAAGCAGACAAAAAGCGCAAGGAAGAAGTAGAAGTACGTAACGAAGCAGACCAACTGGTCTTCACCACCGAAAAAACGATGAAAGACCTCGAAGGAAAAGTAGACCAAGCCGAGATCGACAAAGCGAACGAAGCGAAAGAAAAAGTGAAAACAGCGCTTGCTGGCGGCAACATTGACGAAATCAAGGCAGCCAAGGATGCTCTGTCCGAGATCGTTCAGCAGCTGTCGGTGAAGCTGTATGAGCAGGCTGCACAAGCTGCCCAGGCACAAAACGCGCAAGGCGGCGAAGGCGATGCTGGCGCGAGCAAAAAAGACAACGTTGTAGATGCGGACTACGAAGTGGTAGACGATAAAAAATAACCATTGATCAAGAAAAAAGTCAAAGTCACGTTCGTCCATGACTTTGGCTTTTTTTCCTTAGCAACAGCATGCGTTCATTGAAGCTTTGGCGATTGTCTGCTATGATAACATTTGATTGTTTTCGACACGGGAGTGATTGGTTGCATGAAACGAGACTATTATGAGGTACTCGGAGTGGGGAAGGATGCGGACGCGGAAGAAGTCAAGAAGGCGTACCGCAAGCTTGCCAGACAATACCACCCGGATGTAAATAAAGAGGCGGATGCGGAAGAGAAGTTCAAAGAAGTCAAGGAAGCGTACGACGTTCTCTCCGATTCGCAAAAACGTGCACAATATGACCGCTTTGGACACCAGGACCCGAACCAGGGCTTTGGTCAGGGAGGCTTTGACGCTTCCGGCATGGGCGGCTTTGGCGATATTTTTGACATGTTCTTCGGTGGTGGCGGCCGTCGCAGCAATCCGAATGCACCGCGCAAAGGTTCTGATTTGC
>JBLNEJ010000538.1:0-7638 GCA_050262535.1 Clostridia bacterium | reverse complement strand
TTCTGAGTGTAGAGTCGAGTGTGTAGCGTCCGGTTGTCATTAACGACATGAATTCGGGTCGCTCGATGGTGAACCTGTGCTTGTCGCTTGATCATAGCGTCTTGGACGGTCTTGTTTGCGGTCGCTTCCTGCAAAGCGTCAAACAGAAGCTGGAGTCAATCGGGCCTGAGACCAAATTATACTAGTTAAAAAGGAAAAAGGAGGCAAAGAGCCTCTTTTTTCGTTTTTTTTTTGTGGAAGATGTAACATTTTCCTGAAGTTGCGCGTCATACACATAGTTTGTATTTTTTCGGCAGAAGAGGTGGCGACAGCAAGGCAGAAAAAACGATAAATTCTGCGCAAAAAATACCCCAAATGGATAATTTATGGTAGACTGAAAACGGACGTTCGATTCTAACAATGTAGAAAATACCATTTTTTGTAGGAGGTTCCTGATGAAAAAGAAAATGAAAGTGATCCCACTTGCATTGGTGGCGGCGCTCGCGACTTCGCCATTTATGATGGCACCGAAAGCCTATGCGTTGAGCGTTGATGATATTGAAACAACTGATGAAGAGACTGGGGCTGACGCCGATTATACGATTTCGATCACCTTGGATAAAGATTTATCGAAAGGTGACACGGTAACGATTAAATTCGCTTCTGACTTTGAACTGGATGAAAATGGTGACGAGGGCGATATCAGCTTCAACGACGATGATGTGAAAAATGTTGATATCGATGACAGCAGCAAAGAAATCGAGTTTGAAGTTACGGAAAACTATGATGCAGACGATGAGATTGAAATTAACATTGACAATATCGTGACCAATCCTGAGGATGAAGACGATTATACGATCAAGGTTCGAACAGAGAACGAATCCTGGCAGTCCGAAACCATTGAAATTGTAGACGACAGCGGAAGCAGCAGCAATGACGACGAGTTCGACCTCTCTTACTCCGGTAAATACACCGAAGACGAAACAAGCTTCACGTTGGGCGAGTTCAAACTGGATACGAAACTGGTTGAAGGCGACTTCGTTACCATTACATTCCCGACTGACGACATGCTGCCAAGCAGCATCGACAAGGAAGACGTCGAAATCAACGGTGAGACGCCGAAATCGGTGGAAGTGTCCAAAGATAATGAAGTGAAGATCAAAGTGCCAAGTGATGCAGCGGACACGAAGGATCTGGAAATCGTATTTGACAAAGCAGCAGGCATCACAATGCCAGAAAAGGCAAAAAGCAACTACTATTTCAAAGTGAAATACAAAAGCTACACCTATGAATCGGAAACATTTGAAGTGAAGGAAGGCAGCGGCTCAGGCAGTTCTTCAAGCGCCAGCGATTTTGCTGTCAGCCTGTCTGACAGTGCACCGGGCGCGCGTTCCAGCTACAGCTTTACCTTTGATTTGGGAAAAACGAAAGTGTCCTCCAATAGCTCCATTGAGGTTGAGTTCCCATCGTCCGACATGATTCCGTCCAATCTCTCTACTTCGGATATTACGGTTAACGGCGATAAGGTCGGCTACGTTTCTTCTTTCGGCAGCCGTGTTTATTTGAAAACACCATCGAACTTCAAATCGGACAGCAAGGTCAAGGTTGTGTTTGATTACGATGCCTTCATTACCAATCCAAAAATGCCTGGTTCAGACTATACGCTGGTAGCGCGAGCAGCCGGAAAAACAGCCAAGTCGCAAAAGTTCTCCATTTACGGAAGTGCGACTACCCCGACAACACCAACCAATCCAGTGCCGACGACACCGACTACGCCGACTCCGGTTCCGGTTCCGGTCAACAACAGCACGGCAACAATCGGCTTGACCAAAGCGACTCTGAACACGCCGACAGTTATCAATATCAACATAAAGGCGCTTGGCGTACAAGTAAAGAAAAACACGGACTACATTGAAGTGGTGATGCCGGTAGGGTTCCGGGTTCTGAACTTTATTAACGCGACTGCTGTCAAGGTAAACAATGTTCAGCCCAGCTTTGTTGCTACACGCGGGCAAAACCTGATTATTTATCCAGCTCAAGATTTGCCGGCAGGTGTACCGGTCACCGTTAACGTTGCGGAAAGTGCAGGCATTGCAACCCCGACTGTGAAAAATGTATACAGCATCGGTGTATATACCTCCGAAGAGAGAAACCTGCTCTTTGCTCGTCCTGTAGGTGTCGGTGGTGCAGTCGTGCCAGCCCAACCGCAAACACCACAGCCGAATCCGGCGATTCCAGCCAATGCTGCCCGCATCAAGCTGAACGTTGCCAATTTCACGCTGAACGGCAAATCGTATCCGTTGTCTACTGCACCGTATACACTCAACGGCAATACGCTTGTTCCGGCGCAATTCTTCAAAGAAGCGCTTGCTCTGACCACGACATGGAACAACCAATCCGTTGCCATTATCAGCGGTTCGACAATTATCAAATTCACGATCGGTTCAAACAAAGCGAAGGTTGGTCCAACCGAAGTAACGCTTCCGGTTACGATCCAGTCCAAAAACGGTATGCCGATGCTGCCGATCCGCTTTATTGCCGACACGCTGAAATACAAAACAGGCTGGGATGCACAAACCAGCAGCGTCTATATTTTCAAGTAAGACCTTCAAGGCTCGCCGACTCCATGTCGTGCGAGCCTTTTTGTTTGTCACGCTCGATCATTTGCAGCTAAGCGTAAAATAAGCGGGTATCGTTGAAAATAAGGCAAGCTGTGCTATGCTAGAATGAAGTGCAGAGTGTTCAGAAAGGGAGGGTACATGTGACGGAACAAAACCATTCGAAGCAGTACGAAGACTGGATGCAGCAGGTGAAAAAACGATTGGAGAAGATGCCTGAGCGCAAGCAACGGTTTGCCACTTCATCGGATATTGAAATTGAACGTCTGTATGTCCCGGAGCAGATCGATGATGCTTATTTGGAGAACATCGGGTTTCCCGGAGAATTTCCCTATACGCGCGGTGTGCAACCAACCATGTACCGTGGACGCTTTTGGACGATGCGGCAATATGCCGGATTTGGTTCGGCAGAAGAGACGAATAAACGGTTCCGTTTTTTGTTGGAACAAGGCCAGACCGGTTTAAGTGTGGCGTTTGATCTGCCAACCCAAATCGGGTACGATTCCGACGATCCAATGTCAACCGGTGAAGTGGGCAAGGTGGGTGTCGCGATCGACTCGCTGGAAGACATGGAAGTGTTGCTGCAGCACATCCCGCTCGATAAGGTAAGCACCTCCATGACCATCAATGCACCTGCGGCCATCCTGCTGGCGATGTACATCGTCGTGGCGGAAAAACAAGGCGTTGCCCCGGATCAGCTGTCAGGAACGATTCAAAATGACATTTTGAAGGAGTACATAGCACGAGGAACGTACATCTTTCCACCAAAGCCGTCCATGCGGCTCATTACGGATATTTTTGCCTATTGTGCACAGCATGTGCCCAAATGGAATACGATCTCGATCAGCGGCTATCACATGCGGGAGGCAGGCTCGACGGCCGTTCAGGAAGTAGCGTTTACGCTTGCGGACGGAATTGCCTATGTGGAGGCTGCGCTTACGGCCGGTCTTGAAATCGATCAATTTGCTCCCCAGCTCTCGTTCTTCTTTAATGGACATAACAACTTTTTCGAGGAGATCGCCAAATTCCGCGCCGCTCGTCGCATGTGGGCACGGTTGATGAGGGATACGTATGGCGCGAAGAATCCGAAATCCTGGCAGTTCCGCGTCCATACCCAAACGGGTGGATCTACCCTGACCGCACAACAGCCGGACAACAACATCGTACGCGTGACGATTCAGGCGTTGGCCGCCGTATTGGGCGGGACGCAAAGCCTGCATACGAATTCACGCGATGAAGCGCTTGCCCTGCCGACGGAAGAATCCGCTCGCATTGCCCTGCGAACGCAGCAGATTATCGCGTATGAAAGCGGTGTCGGCGATACCGTCGATCCGTTGGCAGGTTCTTATTTTATCGAGCAATTGACGGATCAGATTGAACTGAAAGCACTGGAATACATGGACAAAATCGAGAAAATGGGCGGCGCTGTGGCAGCCGTGGAAGCTGGCTATATGCAAAGGGAGATACACAAAATGGCCTACCAGACACAGCGAAACATCGAATCAGGCGAGGAAATGGTGGTCGGGATGAACTGCTTCAAACTGGATCACGAGCCACAGCCCGAGCTTCTGCGGGTTGACCCGGAGCTGGGTCGCAAGCAAAAGGAACGGTTGCAGTCATTGCGCAGTCAACGAAACCAGCAGCACGTCGAACAGTCGCTGGAGCGGTTAAAGCAGGCAGCTGAAAGTACAGATAATCTGATGCCGTACTTATTGGATTGCGTGCGCAGCTACGCCACGATCGGAGAAATGTGCAACGTGCTACGCCGCGTCTTCGGAGAGTACCGCTCAACGTAAGGGATCACACAAGCAATTCTTTCAACAGCAGCATTTTTCGAAATCCGTTAGGGGGAGCGACAGATGAACAGAAAAATCCGTGTACTGGTTGCAAAGCCAGGTCTCGATGGGCATGACCGTGGAGCGCTTGTCATTGCGCAGGCGCTCCGGGATGAAGGGATGGAGGTTGTTTATACCGGACTGCGTCAAACACCCGCACAAATTGTGGCAGCGGCCATCCAGGAGGATGTTGATTGCATCGGCCTGTCCTGCCTGTCAGGAGCGCACAATGAGCTTTTTCCTGAAGTCGTAAAGCGATTGCATGAGGAAAAAGCTGATGATATTTTGGTGATCGGCGGTGGTGTGATCCCGCAGGAGGACATCCCGTTTCTGGAATCACAAGGGATCGCCAAAATCTTTACACCGGGCACACCAACGAAAGAAACGGCCGATTTTATTCGCAAAACCGTTCGCAGCAAAACAGTGAGCTTGACGGAGCCGCCTAACAAAATCGCCCACATCGGAATTGCGGTGAAAAGCATTGCGAATGCGCTGCCCTTTTACACCGAGCACCTCGGCCTGAATTTATTGGGTGTAGAAGAAGTTGAAAGTGAAAAGGTGCGGGTGGCCTTTTTGCGAATTGGCGAATCGAGCTTTGAGCTGCTTGAGCCGTTGAGCGAAGAGAGCCCGATTGCGAAGTTTATCGAGAAGCGCGGCGAGGGCATTCACCATATCGCGCTTGACGTGGATGATGTTGCACAGCGTCTGGAAACGTTGAAAGCGGCAGGTGTCCCACTGATCAATGAGGTGCCAAAGGCGGGAGCGCACGGGGCACAGATTGCGTTTTTGCATCCAAAAGCGTCCGGAGGAGTGTTGGTTGAGCTATGTCAGTACCCACAGTCGCACAAGGGGGAGCAACATTGAACGAACAGATGTACGAAAAAATCGATGAGTTGTATGAACGGAAACGGAAAGTAGAACTGGGAGGCGGAGACGAGCGCATCGATGCACAGCACAAGCGCGGGAAACTGACCGCAAGAGAACGGTTGGACATCCTGCTGGATCGAGGCAGCTTCGTCGAGCTGCAGCCGTTTGTGAAGCATCGTGCGACCAATTTCGGGATGGATAAGCTCGAAGCGCCCGGTGAAGGGGTTGTGACCGGTTACGGCATGATCAATGGTCGTCTTGTCTATGTGTTTGCACAGGATTTCACTGTATTTGGTGGAGCACTGGGCGAAATGCATGCCAAAAAAATTGCCAATGTCATGGACCTTGCCGCCAAAAACGGGGCCCCGGTTATCGGTCTGAACGATTCCGGGGGCGCGCGGATTCAGGAGGGCGTCGTTTCACTCGATGGCTATGGACACATTTTTTATCGTAACTCGATCTACTCTGGCGTCATCCCGCAAATATCCGTCATTTTGGGCCCGTGCGCTGGCGGGGCAGTCTACTCCCCGGCGATTACTGACTTTGTCTTTATGGTCGAAAAAACTTCGCAAATGTTTATCACAGGGCCAAAAGTAATCGAGACCGTGACTGGTGAAAAAATCTCGAGTGAAGACTTGGGAGGTGCCAAAGTCCACTCTTCCATCAGTGGAGTGGCACACTTTACGGCAGAGCGCGAGGATGAGGTGCTTTCGGAGGTGCGCCGCCTGCTCAGCTTTTTGCCGCAAAGCAACAAGGAGCAGACCCCGCGGCTCAAGCACCAGGGAGAAGCCGGAGATTGGCTGGAGGAGATTGTCAATCTTGTGCCCGTAGCTGGGACGAAAGTGTATGACGTGAAAAAAGTGCTGGAATTGATCGTGGATAACGGCGATTTCATGGAAGTGCAGCCCAATTTTGCCCGTAACATCGTGGTTGGCTTCGGACGGATCGATGGCCAGAGCGTCGGCTTGATTGCCAACCAGCCGAAGGTGATGGCAGGGGGCTTGGATATTGATTCTTCCGACAAGCTGGCCCGCTTTATTCGTACGTGCGACTCGTTCAATATCCCCTTGATTACGTTTGTTGACGTAACCGGATTTTTCCCGGGGATCAATCAGGAGCACGGCGGCATTATCCGCCACGGGGCAAAAATTTTGTACGCCTATTCGGAAGCAACCGTTCCGAAAATTACGGTCATTACCCGTAAAGCGTACGGCGGTGCCTATGTCGCACTCAACTCCAATGCGATTGGCGCCGATGTGGTGTATGCGTGGCCGAATGCGGAGATTGCCGTCATGGGACCTGAAGGAGCGGCCAACATCATTTTCGCTAAGGAGATTGAGCAGAGCACTGATCCGGTGGCGACGCGCCAGGCAAAAATCGCCGAGTACCGTGACAAGTTCGCCAATCCGTACGTTGCGGCGGAAAACGGGATGGTAGACGATGTTATTGATCCGCGGGAAACGCGCAGCTATTTGAAACGTTCCCTTGCCATGCTGCAAAACAAGGCTGAACACAGACCTGCCAAAAAGCACGGAAACATCCCGCTTTAAGAATCTGCAGTTTTCGTCGAGAAGGGCTTGGTGAAAGCTCTTTCTTGCGTTATACTGAGTTCGTACATACGCGTAATAAAAAAATTTTTACGGGAGGGTTGACCGTGATCAATCAAGAACGGTTGCTCAATGAATTTCTCGAACTGGTGCAAATCGATAGTGAAACGAAAAATGAAGGCAACATCGCCAAAGTGTTAACGGAAAAACTGACGGCAATGGGGCTTACTGTGGAAGAGGACGACGCTGGCGAAAAAACCGGCCATGGCGCAGGCAACCTGTTTGCGACGCTGAAAGGAAATGCTCCGGGCCCGCGCATTTTGTTCAGCTGCCATATGGATACAGTCGTTCCGGGCAATGGCATCAAGCCATCGATCAAGGATGGGTATGTTGTATCCGACGGAACCACCATATTGGGCGCAGATGACAAAGCAGGCATTGCCGCTATTTTCGAAGCACTTCGCGTGATCAAGGAAAAAAACCTGTCCCATCCTGACATTCAGTTTGTCATCACGACAGGGGAAGAATCGGGGCTGGTTGGTTCCCGACACATGGATGCAAGCAAGCTTTCCGCTGACATTGGTTTTATCCTCGATTCCCATGGCAAAGTTGGCGAAGTGGTCGTTGCCGGAGCAGGTCAATACCGCCTCTACACCAAAATTTACGGAAAAGCCGCGCATGCAGGGGTCAATCCTGAGGATGGCGTCAGCGCGATTACAGTCGCCAGCAAAGCGATTTCCCGCATGCCTTTGGGCCGCATCGACGAGGATACGACCGCAAATGTTGGTCGAT
>JBLNEJ010000537.1:0-7218 GCA_050262535.1 Clostridia bacterium | reverse complement strand
GTGGATGGCTTGTCGTAAACCGGATCCGGGGAATATCGATTTTGCGGATCTCGTCCAGCAAATCGCCAAATCCGTATTGGATATCCTCAAAATCTTTACCATACGCATTGACGTTCTGTCCCAGCAGCATGACTTCCTTGTAGCCTTGTCTCGCCAGGTCACGCACCTCTGCAATAACATCCTCGGGTCGGCGGCTGCGCTCCTTGCCGCGCGTGTACGGCACAATGCAATACGTGCAGAACTTGTCACAGCCGTACATGATATTGACCCACGCCTTAATGTTGCCTTCGCGCACCTTCGGCATGTTTTCAATGATATCGCCTTCTTTGGACCATACCTCGATGACCATTTCCTTGGAGAACATGGCATCGCGGAGAAGCACCGGAAGACGATGAATATTGTGCGTACCGAAAATGAGATCGACATGCGCATGCTTGGTCATAATCCGGTTGACAACACTCTCTTCCTGGGACATGCAGCCGCACACACCAAGAATCAGGTTGGGATTGGTGCGCTTCAGACTTTTCATATGTCCCAGCTCGCCAAACACCTTGTCTTCGGCATTTTCACGAATCGCACACGTATTAAACAGGATGATGTCGGCTGCCCGTTCATTCTCCGTCGGCGTATAGCCCATCCGCTGCAAAATACCGGCAATCGTCTCGGTATCGTGCTCATTCATCTGGCACCCATACGTGCGAATCAAATAATGCTTGTCTTTGCCGACTTCCTGCATTTCCTCGGGGATTCCGAAATCATAATGAACCTGGATTTCTTCCTTCCCCCGTTTTTTCGCATCCTTCAAGCTTGGTGCCTGAAAGTATTTCGCGAAGTCCTCCGTTGTTTTTGGGGACTTGACGGATTTTAAGTCCGTTGTCGCCTCGTTCTTGCCTGTCATGAATCTATCACCTCAGTCATCAATTATACGTAGATGTTTGTTACATCAAGACATTATAGCATAGAAGCCTGCGTTTCACGAAATGAAAAAAGGATGGCAGGTGACACTTTTAAACGGGCGCAAAAGGGAAAGAGTAAGGAGGGGAAACGGAACGTTGGATTGTGGAGGGACCTGATGCTAGACAACGTGTATCCTTTGGAAATGATTACGCGTGCAACTGTCACCTTTCTCGTACTGATGGTTCTGACACGACTGCTGGGCAAAAAACAAATCAGTCAACTGACGTTCTTCAACTACGTCGCGGGCATTACGATGGGTTCCATCGCGGGGGAAATCTCGGGACAATCGCAAACCCCGTTCTTTAACGGACTGATCAGTCTCATTTGGTGGTTTCTGTTAACCATCCTCGTGGGGTTCATCTCGTTGAAATCAAGAAAAGGCCGCGTTCTGATTGACGGCGAACCCTCGATCGTCATAAAAAAAGGGAAAATTCTCGAGCAAGTGCTGGCAGATGCTCGACTGAACATGGACGACCTTAGCATGCTTTTGCGTGAAAAGGACATTTTCGCAGTAAACGAAGTGGAATACGCCATCCTAGAGCCGAATGGCCAGTTGTCAGTTTTAAAAAAACCGGAATACGAATCTGTCGCCAAACAAGATTTGCACATCGCGGTCTCCCCGATCTTGTATTTGCCCGCGGAGGTGATCGTCGATGGCAAAATCGTGTACAAAAACCTGCGCGAGTTGAACCTTACGCAAGCGTGGTTGGGAAACGAATTGCAAAAAGCTGGCATCACTTCCCCAGACGAGGTCTTTTATGCCGAAATTCAAACCGACGGAACACTTCACATTGATAAGCGAAACGATTTGCTACAAAAAAATGAATGAATAAAAGAAGGCTGCTGTCACATGCATCAGCCTGTTTCGCCTGTCATGTGGTGGGCAAACATTCGAAACATTTCGGATGTTGTTTGGGCGCATTTTTTTGCAACCTTTTTGAATCATCTCTCGTCAGAAAGATGTGAGAAGTAAAAAATGGAAAAATAAGGAGGTTTTATTATGAAACGATGGTTCGCCGTCCTGCTTGCCATGATGCTACTGATCACAGCCGTACCTTTCGCTCATGCAGCATCGTTCTCCGACGTTCCACGCAGCCATTGGGCCTATGAAGCAATCAGCGAGATGGCCGATCAAGGAATCATCAAAGGCTACAATGACGGAACGTTCCGTCCGGACAATCAAATCACAAGGGCCGAGTTCGCCAAGATCATGATCGCCGCTGCCGGGATCGATCTGGGATCTACCCGAAATGTAAAGCAAACGTTCGACGACGTCAGCCGTGATCACTGGGCTTTTCTGTATGTAGAACGGGCAAAAAACTACCTGACCGGTTATAAGTCAGGCACCCGTTACACGTATAAGCCGAATGAGGCAGCCGTCCGTGAAGATATTGCGGTCGCACTGGTGCGCCTCATGCAATACGATCAAACGAAACGGGCAAACGATGATTTGCTCGACCGTTTCCGTGATAAAAATCAAATCTCCAAGCAACTGCGTCCCTATATTGCCATTGCGGTGGACACCGACCTGATCAAAGGCTTCAATGATCGCACATTCCGTCCGCAGGCACCAATTACGCGAGCAGAAGCCGCCATGTTGATTTATCGGGCGAAAGAAAAGCTGGATGAAACCAAAGTCGTCTTCCCAGTTGAGCCGGAAACTCCGAAACCGGAAGAACCAAAAATCGTAACGATCTCCGACAATTTCTCTGATAGCAAACTGAAGAACTGGAATCAAGAGGATGCATATGCAAACTGGCTTGTCAGCAGTCAGCGTGTCACCGCCTACTCGGAAAATAACGATCTTGACCACTATCTCCTCCCTTTGTCATGGGAAGATGTGAAAAAGGCGAAAGAATACGAAATGCAGGTAGATGTGACGGCGGAAGGAAACAGAGGATTCGGCGGACTGTTCTTTAACGGATCGGGCAAGCAGGCAACTGTTGTTTATGTTGACAAAGACACGTTGTATGTCAAACGCGTAACCGATCCGAATTCCAAAGACACCTCATCGATCGCAAAAGTCAACGTGAAATCGCAGAAAACAAACAAAATCAAGGTAAAAGTAAAAGACGGCGACTATTCCGTCTACTTGAACGGATCGATGGTTTATTCGCAGGAAGGTCAGGACCTGAGCGGAACCAAGCTTGGTTTGTATTTAAACGCACAAGCCAATGATGATTTTCCGAAAGAACTGACCACGTTTGACAACTTCTATCTGAAAGCAACAATGAAATAATTGGTTTTCTGTTACCCGATGCTTGCGGCCATTTCCTTCTCCATCCGACGAAACGAAAAGGCGATTAGCAAAAGGAATAGTGTGGAGCTATAAACAGGAACCACTAACAGGAACGACGCGACCATTTCCGAATGAAGCAGGAGCGGGGTAATGAACAGTACAGCCAACGTACTGATTTGATATCCTCTCCTGCGGGCCCGAACAACAGAGGCCAATGACGGAAATTCGCGTCGTTCTGCCATTTCTTCCATTCCTCTGCACATCCACTGTACCAACAGCAATTCAATCCACATGCGAACCTGAATGATAAGGACAATCCAGAGGTCATGAAATGGGAAGACACTGTTTAACAGTTGAATCGGTTTGGGCTGGTAAATAAACACCAATGAAAAGAAAATGAGCACCACCGATACGAGACGTGCACGCTTTAAGGAGGGATGCTCCACGATCGGAAGGCTTCCCAAGCCGTTGTAAATGAGAAAAAAACCAATTACATCGGGAAACAAATCAAACCCCTTGTACCGGATTTCAAGTAGAATGATGAGAAGTCCCCAAAATATTCGGACACCACCGATACACTTCATCTTCTCTCTCCCCTTTCCCGTACAATTCGAGATAGCGTCTCCTCGTCCCAAAATGGCGTGAACAACACGTCCGTTCTTTCTCTCACGATACTTCCATCTTCTTTTTCAAACTCCAGCATCAGCGCAGGCTGGATGTATGCGCCAAGGCGATGGTCCTGATCAGGAAGAGTCAACACATAATCGAGACGCATACCGAACCCTTTTTTCAATTCGATACTACCAGAGGCAGAACTCCATTCCTTCCCATTGATTGTTACCCCCAGTTCATTTGGGGATAGCCCCGCAGGCAATACGGAAATATTGGTTAGCCGTACATTTTCTTTTACGACAAAGTACTTTCTTCCGGTCGTATTCGTATAAGAATTGCTATTCGATGGTTCTAGGATCCCACTTGTGGCTAGTTTCGAAACAAACAGTAGCTCCCCAATGTCAACATCCTGCTCGCTTCCATCCGAAAAGAAAGCGGTAATGTGTGTCACGCTCTCGTGTGGTTTGCTTTCGATCGGGATTTCGACATAAGTTTCATTTAGCAACACATATGCATTTTCGCTACGCGCCGCATGCTTTTCGTAAGTTATCCATTCATCTGCTTGCCCTGGCAGTCGGATTGCCGTCAATTTCGTTTGATCACTGCGATTCGTTACATAAAACAGCGAAAGTTTGTACTGATCCTCTCCTTGCTGTGCATACACGTAATGCGCTAGCACCAACGGCTTCTTTAGCCGCTGCTCCTGGTACACACCCAAACTTCCTGTCCACAGCAAGCCCCAGACCAGAACTGCCCAGATAATCCCTTTCCCCTTCATGATAGCCTCAACAGCTTGGCAATCTGGGCAAACGCTTTTACCGTGCATCTCTGTTGAAAGAATGTGGTGAGATAAGCACGCGCCTCTTCGGGCTTATACCAAACAAGTAGTTCCGGCTGATCTGCAAACCATTGAGTAGCAAGTGAGAAGCCCATGCTGTTCCACCCGTTTTTTTCTCCCTGTTCATTAAAACGACTGATGCTCCCCGTAATGACGAGGTCAAAAGACGACTGTAATTCAACCAATGCATTTTCAAACAGCGTCTTCTGTTCCTTTTCTCGCAAGCCGGCCAATCCCCGCAGCTCTCGTGCATCCACAATGCCCCGCTCCTCTACGATTTGATGGATGTGATAGGCATGCCGAGAGATTATCCCAGCCTCAAAACGCTCCGTAATCGGTCGCATGTCTCCTTGTAAAGAGCGGATATACGGATACAACTCCAGTGAAAGAAAGGTTGGCTTTTTCTTGAAAAACTTGCCGTATGCCACCGCTTTCTCATCTGCCAGTTGGACGCGCCACAGCCAAGGGTCGCTCGGTTGATCAGTGTGCCAATTCTCCTTCGGTGTCAGCGATTCTAACGACGGATGCTCCGCTATATAGCTTGATAAGGGAAGAATTCCCCAGCGGTCAATTTCACGTTTGATTTCTTGATAGGTATGAATCATTGCTTTCGTCATCACAATCTCTCCTTACTTTGTTTTCCAACATCGTGGCGAGACGATTTCGGATGAATACGGGTCAATCGGTACGCCCATCTCGCAAAGAACCTGAATATCCCGCATAATGGTTCGCTTCGATACCTCCAGCTTTGTGGCGAGCGCCTGCGCGGTGTGCAATTCATGCTGCAGGGCGATGACAATCGCCAAAATTCGGTCTTTCCGCTCCAAATCTGTCACATTTTCCTCTCTTTTCCATAATTATAGCAGGGTATTGGTGACAGCTTGTATGTCATCGATTCATCTGCATAGGGAAAAATTTCTTTCACAGGACAAGCGGTGCATTTGGGTGTATAATTATTAGCGGTTTTTCTTTTCATGTAAAAGGAGTTCGATGGAATGTCTTTCGCACGTAACGAGCAGCAGACATACGACCACTTTTTGTGGACGGATACAGGGATTTATGACGGCGATCCCATTCGTCCACTGGCAATTGATGAGGCATTGGCAACCTCGATGGGTAAAACGGACGTGCATCCGCTTATTCATCTATGGGTATGTGATCGCGCCCTGTTTTTAGGCAGACGCGATGCCAAGCTTCCTTTCTTACAACAGACATTGCGAACCTTTGGCAAAGCCGGCTACCGTGCCGTCCTGCGCTCTTCCGGCGGGGCATGTGTCCCACTTGATTTGGGTGTACTCAATCTGGCCATCCATTTGCCGGGTACATCCGTACCGATTGATGATTTTTTCCAGCTTGCCGCTTCCCTGCTCACGTCTGGGCTGCACGACTACGGTACCATTGCGATTGGAGAGGTTACCGGCTCGTATTGTGTAGGTGACTACGATTTTGCCATTAACGGAAAAAAAATAGGCGGAATGGCTCAACGCCGCACACGCCATGGATCGATTTTGCAATTATGCATCAACGTTGAGCCTGATCATCGCGGTGATTTAATGGCGCTCTTCTATGAGCAAGCTGGCCTGGCTGAAATGACAGCCGCCAAGCCCATCCCGTCGATCGACGCGAATACGGTTTCCAGTCTTTCTGCCGAGACGAGTCGCTTTGTTTGTGTAGCCGCGGTGAAGAACAAGCTTTTTTCCGCGTTGGAAGCGGAGTGGAGGTTAACTCCGGCATCTCTTGATCTTGCGGAAACGGAGATCGAAACCGCTCGCATCCACTTGCAGCAAAAGCTCGGCCTCTTTTCCTATACTGCACAGCAGTTGGCCGAAGAAAACTGAAAAAGGAGTCATCATGTCTACTACTCGCAAAGGATCATTTCGGGATCTCAATGCGTTCTACGTATTCGGGGCCTGTACTGTTTTGGTGATCCATATCCTAGGTTTTTTCGTACAAGAACAGGCTGATTATCCGGGAAACTACGATTTGGAAGCTTTGTCACTCATTTTGTTGCGATTCGGGCGGTCCTTGTTTATTTTCGGAACGGGGATGCTGCTCTTTTACTGGTACAAGCACAAGAAAATGGATTGGAGCACCTTTTGGAAAAAACGCTGGCACAATATCATGATTCCGTATATGGTGTGGACAGGCATCTATACGTTTGTCAAACTGCAAACGTTTGCTCCTGATGTCTACCTCCCTGCATTTTTGGAAAGCTTGCTGACAGGCAACTCTTTTTATCACTTGTACTACATTCCGCTCTTCCTGCAGTTGAACCTGCTCTTTATGCTTACGAAAAGCTTGCTGGAGCGTTACATGCGTTTCTCGTTCGTTGTTGGGGTCTTTGCGTTGCAATCGATCATTTACGTGCTGTTTATTCGTTTTCCCGAAACCGGTATTTTGGATGGGATCACGGAAGCATCGCCATTGTGGCTGCAAGCGATTGAACACGGCTATACCTCCGCCCAGAACTACCCGTACATGTACTTGTTCTACTTCGTGCTCGGCGCGTATGCCGGTTTATATCCGGATGTATGGCGCAACGCCGTTCAAAAGTACAGCCAATGGTCCTTTC
>JBLNEJ010000536.1:0-8314 GCA_050262535.1 Clostridia bacterium | reverse complement strand
AATACGAGCGCTGCCGATCCGACAAGCAGACGCAACAAAGAAAGATGTGCAGGGGAATAGCCTTCCAGTCCAACCCGAATCCCCGCAAATGCGGAAGCCCAAATCACGATAATGAGAGCATGTGCAGCGATAACGCGCTTGTCCGTCATATCATCCCGTCCTTTATCGGAAAAACCCAACCACTCTTCCAGTGTGAAAGTGCTTTCTTTTCATCATAGGGAAGAGCTGATAAAATGTCCTCAACCAGTTGGACAGTAACAAACCCAACCACTTTTGTACGGAAGTCCAATAAGGAAAGGGGAAGTCAGGCACATGAATCAGATGGAGAGGTCCGAACAGCACGCTCCCAAATACCGGCAGATTGTCGAATACATCAAAGGAAAGATTGCCAATGGCGAATGGCCGATTGGCAGCAAGCTGCCGAGCCAACGGAAGCTGGCCAAAGCGTTTGAGGTAAACCGGAGCACGGTGATCACTGCGCTGGAGGAGTTGATGGCAGACGGGCTGATCGAAGGGAAAATGGGGATGGGGACGGTCGTCGTCAACAACACGTGGACATTGCTGGCGACCACTCCTCCGCCCGATTGGAGCGAGCATGTCAAATCAGGAGTGCACAAGGCCAGTCAGGCATTGGTGCAGGAAATTAACGAAGCCGAATCAGACCCTGACCTGATCCAGCTGAGCAAAGGGGAGCTTTCTGCGGACATTTTTCCGGTGGACACGATGAGGCAGGTGATGCATCGGGTAGCGGATACGATTGGCGTACTCGGCTATGAGGAGCCCAAAGGGTTTCTGCCGTTGCGGGAAGCGTTGAGCGACTACCTGCGAACGGTTGGCATCCATGCGTCACCGTCCTCCATCTTGATCGTGTCTGGTGCGCTGCAGGCGCTGCAGTTGATTTCGGTTGGCCTGTTGCACCGGGGCTCGACGGTTTTGCTGGAACAGCCCTCCTATATTTATTCGCTTCGCGTCTTTCAGTCAGCGGGAATGAAGCTGTCCGGGCTTGCGATCGACGAGCAGGGGCTGGTGGCGGCAAGCATCCCGGGTGTGAAGACACAGCAGGGGCGAGCGATCCTGTACGCGATTCCGTGCTTTCACAATCCGACGGGAATTCTGATGTCGGACAAAAGACGCAAGGAGCTGCTTGGTGTCTGCGAGGCCGAGCAGTTGCCGATGATTGAGGACGATATTTTTCGGGAGCTGTGGATCGATGAACCGCCTCCTGCACCAATCAAAGCGAAGGACCGGAATGGACATGTACTCTACCTGGGCAGCTTTTCCAAAACGTTGAGCCCCGGGCTGCGGATCGGCTGGGTCGTGGGCCCCGAGGCGGTAATTGAGCGCCTGTCCGATATCAAAATGCAAACGGATTACGGCTCCAGCTCGCTCTCCCAGCGAGTGGCGGCAGAGTGGCTGGCAAGCGGCTTGTATGAGCAGCATCTGGCAAATGTGCGGGCACAGCTGAAAATCCGCCGGGAAATCGCGGTGGACATGCTTGAACGATATTTTCACGATTTGGCGGAATGGACGGTGCCCAAAGGGGGCTATTTTATATGGGTTCGCCTCTTGCCCAAGCTGTCGATGCGTGAGCTGTACACAAAGGCGCGGGCGGCAGGAATTTTGCTGAATCCCGGCAGCATGTATGAGCAAGAGACAGACCGCTATATGCGAATCTCCTACGGGTACGCATCGCTTGAGGACTTGAAAAAAGGAATGGTTATGCTGGCACATTTGATCCGTGATATGACGAGAGGCTAACAATCGGCACAAGATTGTAAAAAACCTGAACATGGTGTTTGTGGTATATTTTAGTAAGGTTTTCCGTCTTCATGGTCTGATTCTCTCGCGATAGTGGGGAAATCTGTATTTTATAGGGAGAGGGTGTTATTTTTGGGGGGGTACCTAAAACCGGCTGCGACCGGAGCAATCGCATTATCGTTACTTGTAGGCAGTGTTTCCGGCTATGCGAAAGAGAGCGAATGGAAGCGGGAGCACAGCAGTATGTCCATCGAGGCAAAGCAGCCTTCCTACAGCATTCCCAAGCAGCTGAAGCATTTGGATTATTCAACGGAAGTGGTCATTATCAAGCTGGCGGGACCGGTTTTGGAAGAGTGGAAAGATTCCATGGAAGAGCTGGGGATTGAACTGGCCGATTATGTGCCGTCCTTTTCCTTCATTGCCAAGCTACCGAACAAGAAGGCGCGTCAGAAGCTGGAAGCATTATCGTTCGTTGACAAGGTCATTCCGTACCACCCGGCTTACAAAATCTCGGACGAGCTGCTTGCGGAGATGAACAGCAACCGGGAGATTGAAGTAGCCGCGATAGGCTTTAACGCGAAGGACTTGAACAGGGTCGTGAAAAAACATGCCCTTCGGACCATCGAGGAGCGCAAGCCATTACAAAATGTGGCGACATTTGCGACAAACAGCTCGGAATTGGACAATCTGCTGCAATCTGATGAGATTTTGTACCTGCTGCCGATCAAGCCGAAAAAATATTTCAACGATGTGGCAGGCGAAATCATCTCGTCCGACAAATTGACCTCCAGCGGCTATACAGGCAAAAATCAGCTGGTTGGCGTCAGCGATTCCGGTCTTGATTCCGGTAATCTGAAAACGCTGCATCGCGATTTCACCGGGAGAATCAAAAAACTAATTGGAATCGGTCGAACAAATGACCCAAGCGACTGGAACGGGCATGGAACACACGTCGCCGGCTCGATTGTGGGGACCGGAGCGGAATCGAACGGGAAGATCAGAGGGATGGCCCCAGATGCGCAGCTGATTTTTCATTCGATGGATGATGAGAACGGGAATATGCAAGGCAATTTGTACGAAATATGGTCTGAATCTTACAAATTGGGTGCACGGATTCAGTCAAGCTCCTGGGGCGTTTCTGGTTACGGCGAGTATGGATACGACTCCTACCTGGCAGACCAGTTCTTATGGGAGCATAAAGATATGGCATCGCTCGTCGCCGCAGGAAATGAAGGAGAACCTGGCGAGCTGACGGCTGATGGATTCAATACGATTGGCTCACCGGCCACGGCGAAAAACGTCATCACCGTAGGCGCTTCCGAGAGCGTTCGGAACATTTCCTCCGATGATGATGACAGCACAGAAATCGCCGGATTCAGCAGCAAGGGCCCAACCGAGGATGGGCGGGTCAAGCCGGATATTGTCGCACCTGGTACATACATTTTGTCCACACGTTCCATCTATGCACCGGACGACAGCTTTTGGAAAAATTATGACCGCTCCTATGCTTACATGGGTGGAACCAGCATGGCTACCCCGATTCTGGCCGGAGGCGTAGCCCAAATTCGCCAGTTCCTGCAGGAAAAAGGCTACAGCAATCCAAGCGGCGCTTTGATCAAGGCGATGCTGTTGACCGGTGCGGATGACCTCGGCAAAATCCTGAATGAACAAGGCTTTGGCCGGGCTAACCTGCTCGCAAGCACACAAACGACATTCGTGGATGAAACCAAGGGGCTGAAGACAAACGAAAGCAAGACCTATCAGGTCAAGGTTACCGATACGAAGCAGCCGTTTGTATTGACCGTGGCTTGGACTGATCATCCCGGCTCCGCTTCGTCGCTCGCTAGTCAGCAGCAGTTGGTCAATGATTTGGATGTTGTTGTCAAGACGCCGAGCGGTAAGCTGCTGAATGGAAATGACTTTGCGAAGCCATACGACGACTGGACTGATCATCTGAACAACGTCGAGCAAATTTATGCAGGGTCGGAAAAAGGCACATACGAGGTGACGGTGACCGGTTACAACATCCCGTTTGGACCGCAGCCCTTTGCACTGGCCACAAACGGAGCGGTCAACGTTTCCGACGAACCAACGGGGCAGTTGCTTGATGAAAAGTCGCTGAAGATGACTGCCAAAATCAACAAGGACAAATATTCGCTCACCGTAAAAGGAAAGGTGTCCAAGTCGGCAAGCAAGGTTTCGGTAACGTTCAATGGCGAAACGTTTACGACAACACCGCGCAACGGTTCGTTCTCACTCTCCAAAACATCGAAAATCAAGGACTACTATTCCGACGGTCTCACAATCGTGGCGCAGGACAAGAAAGGGAAGAAGCAGGAGGTAACGGCTTCCGTTGAACAGGACCTTCTGGATGATGACAGCGTTGAGATCGGAGTGGAGCAGAACGGGGATACCCTCTTGTATCATGTGGTCGGACGGATCACTGGCAGCAAGGTGAAGCAAGTATTTGCCTATACAGAGGGGAAACGGTACCCACTGGAGATTGCAAACGGAGAAATCAGCGGAATAATTGAAAGCGATCATGAAGTAGAGATCATTCAGGTGGTCGCGATTGACTCCGGAGGTCAGTTTGAGGTCATTACCTTTGGGAAATCGAAAAAAGCAAATCGATTCGTTCAGAAAAAGAGCTAGCATGACTTGATCCTCCCTCCTTTTCCGGTGTATGTTCTTGCGCGCCGGGAAGGGAGGGAGGCTTTTTTCAAGGCTTGACCGCTTTTGTCGCGACAAACGTGTTGATATAGCGATCTAGCAAACGCCGACCGCCGTAATTGTCCTCGTACATGCCACTGATCATGAATCCGGCTTTCAGCTGTCCGCCAATCTGTTCTTCCAGGCTGTGTCCAAACAACAGCGGGTCGCCGCTTTCGATATACATGGCAAGCACATCCTTCGGCAGACTGGTCAGATCGGAATACGGAATGGAATAGGCAACCTCAAGGATGTTCTCGCACTCCTTCTCCGGGTCAAAGATGTAGACGAGCGGGTTCACAAACCCCGTCAACAGCGAACCGCCGGAGCGCAACACACGATACGCTTCCTTCCAGACGAGAGAAACATCCTCCACATACATATTGGACACGGGATGTACGATCAAATCAAACGAGCCGTCAGCAAACGCATGCAGATCGGTCATATTTCCTTTCACAGCCGTTACGGAGAGATTGTCACGGCTGGCAACATACAAATCCTGTTCCAATTGTTTTTCAGAAAGGTCAAAAACAACGACTTCGGCTCCAGCAGCGGCTAATACCGGGGCCTGCTGACCGCCGCCAGATGCCAAGCACAATACCTTTACACCATGAAGATCAGCCGGAAACCATTCCCGCGGAACAGGCTTCGTCGGTGTCAGGACAATGCTCCAGCTTCCGGCTTTTGCTTGCTCAATGATTTCAGGGCCAACGGGCTGCGTCCACTGATGACCCGCGGAAACCCTTGCATCCCACCACTTCTCATTTTGAACCAAATAATCGATTACACTCGCCTTCTTTCGTTATAGAGTAAGGTAAGTGTAAAATGTGTTCCATTTCTTGTCTATTATGCGAAAGGATACATTTTTCAAGCAAATCAATTTATTTTTATTGACAGTACTCGCTGGTGCGTGATATCTTCAATTTCATAGCAAAATTCCTAATTATTTGAAAGGGGTGTTCACGGATGCGTAAGGCAATTGATCGTTTCACAAAAAACAGCAAGATCAATTTCATCCTTCGTGAAGTGACCTCCCTAACGAACGAGCGGGCAGCATCGCTGTAGCTTGCCATCCGTTTTTTCGGCGCAGGTCACGTACCCTCGTGGCATGCGCTTTTTATTTTGAGTCCGAAAAGCACATCGCAATGAAGCGGTGTGCTTTTTTGCTTCTGAACGGATGGTGTTTTTTGGAAGATGGAAAAGGAGTGATACATGGTGATTGGAATCATGGGCAAGCTGGGCTGGTTTTTCAAGCAGGAGTGGAAGCGCTATTCACTGGCGGTGTCCTTGCTGATCCTGGCTGGGGTTCTGGAAGTCATCCCGCCGATGCTGGTAGGAAAAACAATCGATTCGATCCAGCTCGGGACGTTGACGTGGGCCGAGGTCACGCGGACGTTGCTGTTGATCGGCGGGATCACGGTAGGGGTTTACGCCGTAACGTATGTATGGATGTACCATTTGTTCGGAGGCGCGTTTGTTGTGGAACGGCTGCTGCGATCCAAGCTGATGCGCCATCTTTTGAAGATGAGTCCGACGTTTTTTGAACGTAATCGTACAGGCGACCTGATGGCAAGAGCGACCAACGATTTGCAGGCCGTGTCGCAGACGGCAGGCTTCGGAATCCTCACATTGGTCGATTCCACCGTCTGGATGGGAACGTTGTTGGTAACGATGGTTTTTTTCGTCTCCTGGAAGCTGACGCTCGCAGCGATCCTGCCGCTGCCGATCATGGCGGTGCTGATGAATCGGTATGGGCGGTGGATTCACAAGCGGTTTACCGCTGCACAGGATGCCTTCGGCGAAATGAATGACGGCGTGCTGGAAACGATCTCAGGAATTCGCGTAATCCGTGCCTATGTACAGGAGCGCAAGTCCGAACGCGATTTTGCCAACGTCACGCAAGATGTGCTTGATAAAAATTTGCAGGTTGTCCGCATCGATGCACTGTTTGAGCCGACGATGCGTGTCCTCGTCGGGGCAAGCTATTTGATTGGTCTCGGCTATGGGGCCAATCTCGTCTATCACAATGAGTTGACAATCGGCGGATTGGTCGCATTTAACGTGTATTTGGGTATGCTGATCTGGCCGATGTTTGCGATCGGTGAATTGATTAACGTCATGCAACGGGGAAATGCCTCTCTTGACCGTGTGAATGAGACGCTTGGCTATGAGCCTGATGTGCCAGAGCCTGCAGATACGATCTGGGTACAAGAGCCTGAGGGGATTCAGTTTCACAACGTAACCTTCCGCTATCCCAGTTCGGCTGTCGATAATCTGCAACAGATCAGCTTTACGCTGGAAAAAGGGCATACGCTCGGGGTTGTCGGAAGAACGGGAAGCGGCAAAACAACGCTGATCAAGCAGCTGCTGCGAGAATATCCGCTAGGAGCGGGGATGATCACGATTTCCGGGGCAAGGATCGAGAAGATCAGTATGGATCAGCTGAAGGCATGGTACGGCTATGTGCCCCAGGAGCAGTTTCTGTTTTCGCGCTCTGTGAAGCAGAACATTATGCTCGGGGATCTGGAGGCGAGCGAAGCGCAATTTACGGAAGCCATTCGCGCGTCTGCTCTTGAAAAGGATTTGAAGTACCTGCCTAACGGGCTGAACACGCTCGTTGGCGAAAAAGGCGTCGCGTTGTCCGGTGGCCAGAAGCAGCGCGTCTCTATCGCGCGGGCTTTGCTGGCCGACCCGCCGATCCTTTTGCTCGACGATGCCATGTCTGCTGTCGATGCACGAACCGAAGCGGAAATCATCAGCAACATTCGTCGTGCGCGTTCCGGTAAAACGACGATGATTACGACACATCGGCTGTCCGCCATCCAGCATGCAAATCACATTTTGGTGCTGGATGAGGGGCGGATTGTCGAGCAGGGGACGCACGAACAGCTGATGGAGCTTGGCGGCTGGTACAAGGAGCAATATGAAAGACAGCAGGTGGAAGCAACATTAACCGGAAGTGGGTGACATATAAGTGAATAACGAACAAGAGCAGATTGATTTGGGGATCGACCGGACACCTGGCAGCTTTGGCAGAACGGGCAGGAGGCTGGTTGCCTATGCGCTTCATTTCAAAAAACAGCTGGGCCTGGCCTTGCTCATGCTTGCAATCGCAGTGGGAACCGACCTGGCTGGTCCATTGATCGCCAAGCAAATGATCGATGTACATATTTCCGGCATTGAACAGCCGTGGTATGAGACGAAGCAGGAGGGGCCGTATGCGGTTTCGTTTGAAGGTGCGCTTTACAAGAGAGCTGATCATTTTGAAGCGGCTGAGCCGCGGGGAGCGGAAATCCGTGTCCTGCAGGTCGAGAAGCAATACGTACTCGTCAAAGCTCAGTTGCCCTTCGATGGGCGCCGTTCGCTTTCAGCGACAGGTACGCTTACTGTCACGGACGGTTCGCAGACGAGCACGAACCCGGCGCACGTATTGACGACCGACGAGCTGTACGGTTTTTTCCGTCCGGAGCTCGGGGGGCTGCTTCAGCTGATCTGGTTCTATTTCGGGCTTCTCTTGATCTCAGCCGTCTTCAGCTATGGGCAGCGGTATTATTTGCAGGCGACGGCCAACCGGATCATTCGGAAAATGCGGACAGACGTTTTCGCACAGATTCATCGTTTGCCCATCCATTATTTCGATAATTTGCCTGCGGGCAAGGTGGTTTCCCGCATCACGAACGATACCGAATCGACGCGGGAGCTGTATGTGACCGTGCTGGCCAACTTTTTCTCCGGTACGATTCATATGCTCGGTATTTTTATCGCGCTCTTTATGCTGAACGCCCGGCTGGCAGCGATTTGTCTTTTTATCATTCCGCTGCTAGCGCTGTGGATTTACACCTATCGC
>JBLNEJ010000535.1:0-7166 GCA_050262535.1 Clostridia bacterium | reverse complement strand
TGCGCTCGCTGGCGGCCAGGGTGGCGACGCTGAGCATGAAGCTCGACGACTGGTGGTGCGACCGCGCCTCGGCGCGCAAGTGACCGCCGGATCGGCGAGGGCCGGTATGGCGCTGGGCGGCACGTGACCAGATACGGCCCCATCGAGGTGGCAAAATCTTTTCCTTTCGCCGGACCGAGCCCGACCTTCACCTCTTCGCGCTGCAAATCACGGGCGCTCCAATCGTTCAGGATGCAAAAACCGGCTATGTGCTCCTCTGCTCTTTCCACCGGAATATCGATCCCTGCCTTGCCGATGACACAAGCAATCTCCAGCTCATAGTCCAACCACCCGGTTCGCTTCGGCTTTACAACGGGTGCATTCTGCCCGAGAAAAACGGAAGCGTTGGAAAAGTAAAACACCGGGATTTGATACCATTCAGGGATCATCTCGAGCCCGCGTCGTGCCCGGGCTGTTTTCACATGCGCTTCAAAGGCGTAAAAGTCCCGGAAGCTCGGCGGCCGCGGTACCGGAGAAGCCAACTGTACGTCCTCCAGGGACAGACCTGGGGAAAGCGGCGGCTGTAGCGAAAGCGCTTGCAGATTTGGCTGCCAAACATCCCAGTCCTCCAACAGCTCCAGCATCGTGGAAGGGGCACCGGGAATGGCCTCTTGGATATCGATTATGGCCTGATTGCACATGAGTCCGGCTCTCCACGCTGCAGTTGACGAATCGTGCTGCCTGTAGGAGACCAATTTCACCTGATTCACCTCCCTTTAGTTTGTGAAAGCACTTTTAGCATAACGCATCTATCAGTAATTTTCCAGTCTTCTCATATCATCCGGGAGCGGCTCTTCCAGCAGAAGAATTTCCTTCGTACGAGGGTGGACGAAATTCAGCTTTCGTGCGTGCAGCGCCTGACGTGCTATCAGCTCCCGACTTCCACCGTACAGGTCATCCCCGACGAGAGGGTGACCCAGATGGCGCATGTGAACGCGTATTTGATGCGTGCGTCCCGTCTCCAGCGAAAGCTCCACCCAGGTCAGTTCCCCAGTCCGACGCAAAACCTCGTAATGGGTGCGGGCAGGCTGTCCGTCAGGCCGAACCGTTCGCTCAATAATGGAATGATCGGCCAGACCGATCGGTGCATCAATAGTCCCCTTGTCCGATTGCAGATCACCATGAACGATCGCGGTATACGTACGTTTTAGCGTACGCTCATGCTGCATGCGCGAACACTGCTCATGTGCCCATTGATTTTTCGCAATGATGATCAGGCCCGAGGTATCCTTGTCCAATCGGTTCACTGGCCGAAAACGGCGCACCTCCCCTTTTGAATGCCAATAGGCGATGACGCCGTTCGCCAGCGTCCCGTCCTCATGGGTACGGGTCGGATGTACGACCAATCCGGCAGGCTTCGCCAGGATCAACAGATCCTGGTCTTCAAAGCGGACGACCAGCGGCATCTCTTGCGGCTCGATCGTTTCCGTTGTTTCCTCCTGCACCATGACAGTTACCTCGTCTCCCTCATGCAGCACCTCATTTACATATACATCCACACCATTGACCAAAATGCGTCCTTCATGCTTGGCCCGGATGAGCAATCTTCGGGAGACGCCGTATGATGCTTGCAGCGTTTCCCGCACCGTCTTGCCCTCGTCTTCTATTGCCGCTCGAAATTGCAGAACCGTTTCCATCAAATCCTCCATCAATCAACAATCTATTGGCTAAGTATAGGTGATATGGCCTTGCTTGAACAAGCAGGTGTGCATAAGGCCTTTGTCGGGTTCCCGGCTTCACTAGCGACCTTCAAATCAAAAAGCCGTCTAGGAATTTTCCCGACGGCTTGGAATGGCATACCTTATTTCGCTGCTTTTGCAGCTTCAATTGCCGCTTCATAGTTCGGATGCTGACCGACAGCCGGAACATATTCCACGTACACGACTTTGTCGTTCGCATCTACGACGAATACAGCGCGAGAGAGCAAGCGCAGTTCTTTGATCACAACGCCATAAGCGGTGCCAAAGGAAAGGTCGCGGTGATCAGACAACGTTTCAACCTTGTCGATGCCCGCTGCACCGCACCAGCGTTTTTGCGCGAATGGCAGGTCTACAGAAATCGTCAGGATTGTTACGCCTTCCAGCTTGGCTGCTTCTTCATTAAAGCGGCGTGTTTGCTGGTCGCATACGCCTGTATCAAGAGAAGGCACAACCGAAATGATGCGTACCGTTCCCTTCGAATCATCGAGTGTAACAGGGTTCAGGGCATTGCCCAATACAGTAAAGTTAGGCGCTTTGTCGCCTACCTTGATTTCAGGTCCGATCAGCGTGACAGGTTGATCTTTAAACGTTACGACTCCGGTGCGTTCAACTGCAGTTGTCATGAAGACAACCTCCTTTGGAAAGATGTTATGTACGTTTCTCATCATAACGCATCTTTGTAAATTTTACACTATCCCAACTGTGAAAATACGATTTCTTTTATTTCTTTTATTTCATGCTCGTAGTCCCAATCACTTTGCTCGTTCAACTGGTGACATCGCATCAAGGCATGATAGAGCGCGAAAACAAAGCTGACATTGGCCAGCTCGTAGCTCATCGATAGCGCACCCGGATTCATGGCATTAACGATCTCGATCCGGTAGGTAAGCTTTTCGCGGTCTTGTTTCGTCGGGACGAGGTAACCCATCCGTTTCAAAACCGAAAATATATCAAATTCTCCCTCATCGTCAAAATCCAGACTATCATCAGCGCTTGCCAGATGATCGTACAGATCATCCAAATCCAGCCGCGCTATATCATCAGGCTGCCTGATCGACAAAACAGCTCCATCCTCAAGGATAAAATAGATGCGATTGCGGTACTGAAAAACGAGTTCGTCCTCCGGCACTTCATCTGGAAACAACCAGTGGGAAGCGGGAATCAACAACCGCCAAATGCGTGCCGGCTCGGCATGAAGCAGCTCCACAGCTCTCTCCTCCTCTCATTTCCAGTTTGCGCCAAAAATGAGGCACCTATTCAGGAGAAGAAGCTGTGCTTGCTGAGCCAGACCATCCAGGTGATAAACGTTGCAAACGGCCAAAGCAGGATTTGGGCGACGATCGTACCGAGCAGACGTCCCAGTCCCAACTGGAAAATGGCTGCCTTGATATCACGCAGCGGCCGTTTTTCCTCCACAACATCATCCAGAAGCTTTGCACTGATCGGATCGACGAATATCACGAGCAGGATCGTCCCCACGCCATTGATTACCGATGCCAGCATACTTGCCTGAAGTCGTTCGGCTGGCATCATTGCCCCGGCATACAGAGCAGACAGGTTGGCGATCGAATAGAACGAGAAGATCGCTGCATTTAATACGAAAAACGAATAGCCCAGTTTGACAGTGCGAATTTGGCGCAGATTCGAGCGGATCGCCGGCAGCCAAAATTGGGAAGGCAGCCTAACGAGAATCCGCAAGATTCCCTCAGACATCAAAATGCGTGGAAAACTGCCGTGCTCATCCAGCTTTTGCGTACCGATCTCGAGCACGCGCGCCACGGTCGGCACGAGCAGCATGCCGAAGACGATTCCCCCACTCATCGACAGCAACACATAATGAAGCTTTTCATCCAACAGCTCTACCGTATGTGAATTGATTGCCTCTTCCACGACCGAGGCAAGAAAAAACAGCTGAATCATGACAGCAAAGCGGGAAAAAACAACGAGAATATTAAAAAGTGAAGTGGAGGTTCCCACTCGGCCCGTTCTTGCACCCGACAATCGCGCTGCATACGAAACGGTTTCAATCATGCTGATCAGCGCTGTAAACACCAATACAATTGCTAGCTTCACAAGTACTTCCCCTTTTTCCAAAACAGCTGGCTTCAATCTCCTTTACTATCATGTAGCAAGTCAGCGGACAAAGCAACTTCGTGTGTGACAAAAGGGTGAAGGAATCGTACGAACGCAATTGGGAAAAACTGAAACAGAGAATGAAATTGTAGGAACAGGCATGAACATTCAGAAAATTTGTAGTGAGATTGTAACCGGAATTATGTATATTTAATCTTGTAAGCGTATTTTCAACAAGAGGGGGAGAAACGTTTGGAACAGAGAAAAATTAACCGCCTGCTCGTTGCCAACCGCGGAGAAATTGCCATACGCATTTTCCGTGCTGCAACAGAGCTGGGCATCCGTACTGTAGCGATTTACTCCGAACAGGACAATGTCGCGCTGCATCGTTTCAAAGCTGATGAATCGTATTTGGTTGGTGCCGGAAAGGGGCCGATCGAGGCTTATCTCGATATTGAGAGCATCATCGAGATTGCCAAGCGCAACGAGATTGATGCCATTCACCCCGGCTACGGATTTTTGGCAGAAAACGCTGATTTTGCTCGTCGCTGCCGTGAAGAGAACATCCTGTTCATCGGTCCTTCCTCGGAATTGATTGAAAAATTCGGGGACAAGGTCGAAGCGCGCAAGCTGGCCATGGAGGCGGGAATCCCTGTGATTCCGGGGACAGAGCAGCCGATTGAAACGTTGCAGGAAGCCATGTTATTCGCAAAGGAACACGGTTATCCGATTATTATCAAAGGGGTTTCAGGGGGCGGCGGCCGCGGCATGCGGATCGTGCGCAGTCAGGACGAGCTTCAGGAATCGCTTGATCGGGCCCGTTCGGAGGCACGTTCGTCATTTGGCAGCGCAGCCGTTTATCTGGAGCGCTACCTGGAGCGTCCGAAGCACATTGAAGTGCAAATCATTGGGGATGAGAATGGCAATATCGTTCACCTGTACGAACGCGACTGCTCGATCCAGCGTCGCCATCAGAAGGTGGTCGAGGTTGCTCCAAGCGTGGGTCTTGGTGACTCGCTGCGTGAAGCGATCTGCCAGGCAGCGCTGAAGCTGATGAAAACCGCAGGCTATACGAATGCGGGGACCGTTGAATTTTTGCTGACACCTGACCAGAAGTTTTACTTTATTGAGGTAAACCCTCGCATTCAAGTGGAGCATACCATTACCGAGCTGATCACCGGGATTGACATTGTGCAGACGCAAATCCGTGTCGCCGAGGGCCATGCGCTGCACAGCCCGATCATCGGCATCCCTGTGCAAAGCCAGATCAAACATAACGGCTATGCGATTCAATGCCGCGTTACCACGGAAGACCCTGAAAACGGCTTTGTTCCCGACACCGGCCGACTCGTCGCGTACCGCTCGGGAGGCGGATTCGGGGTTCGCCTTGATGCTGGGAACGGCTACGCAGGGTCGACCATTACGCCTTACTACGATTCCTTGCTGGTGAAAATCTCTACCTACGCGACGACCTTTGACCAAACGGCGCGCAAGATGCTCCGCACGTTGCGGGAGTTCCGAATTCGCGGGGTGAAAACCAACCTGCCGTTTTTGGAGAATGTCGTCACTCATCCCGATTTTCTGAACGGGCAATACGATACCTCCTTTATTGATACAAAGCCGGAGCTGTTCCACTTCCCCGGCAGCCAGGACCGTGGAACGAAGCTGCTCAACTATATCGGCAATACACTCGTCAACGGGTTTCCTGATCTACCCAAAGGAGAAAAGAAGCCGCATTTCGATTACCCACGCATTCCAAAAACGCCGTTCTCGCAACCGTATCCGGACGGAACGAAGCAAATTCTTGACAAGGAAGGCGCGGACGGTCTGGTACGCTGGATTCAAGCGCAAAATCGCGTGCTCGTCACCGATACGACGTTCCGTGACGCACACCAGTCGCTGTTCGCCACCCGTGTGCGCACCTATGATCTTGTAGCGGTTGCGGAGGCAACCGGCAAGCTCGGGGCTGACCTGTTCTCTCTTGAGATGTGGGGGGGCGCTACGTTTGATACGACAATGCGCTTTTTGCATGAATCTCCTTGGGATCGCCTGAAGCTGTTGCGCCAGCGAGTCCCGAACGTACTGTTCCAAATGCTGCTGCGCGGCGCGAATGCCGTCGGATACACCAATTACCCGGACAATGTCATCGAAGCGTTTGTCAAGGCATCTGCTGAAAACGGTATTGATGTGTTCCGAATTTTTGATAGCCTGAACTGGCTGCCCGGCATGCAGACGGCGATCAATGCCGTGCGGGAGACAGGCAAAATCGCCGAGGCCTCCATTTGCTATACCGGCGACATTCTCGATCAGAGCCGAACCAAATATAACCTGCACTATTACATTGAGTTGGCCAAGGAGCTGGAAAAGGCCGGTGCCCACATCCTCGGAATCAAGGATATGGCCGGCTTGCTCAAGCCTTACGCGGCCTTCGAGCTTATTCGCGCATTGAAGCAGGAAATTGGCATCCCGATTCATCTGCATACGCACGATACGTCCGGCAATGGCGGTGCCATGCTGCTCAAGGCGGTTGAAGCTGGTGTGGATATCGTGGACGCCTGCGTTAGCTCAGTTTCCGGCCTCACCTCCCAGCCGAGCTTGAACGGCCTGATTTCCTCCTTGGAGGGAACACAGCGTGAAACCGGTCTGTCTCTCGCCGATTTCAACAAGCTGTCTGATTACTGGGAAGACGTACGCCCGCTGTACCAAGGCTTCGAAAGCGGCCTGAAAACGAGCAATACCGAGGTGTACATCCACGAGATGCCGGGCGGCCAATACACGAATCTTCATCAGCAGGCAAAGGCTGTTGGGTTGGAAGGACGCTGGGATGAGGTTAAAGCGATGTATGCGACCGTAAACCAGATGTTCGGGGACATCGTGAAGGTAACCCCTTCCTCCAAAGTTGTCGGTGACATGGCGCTGTTCATGGTCCAAAACAACCTGAACGAAACGAGCATCTATGAAAAAGGCACGCGCCTCGATTTTCCGGATTCCGTCATTCAGTTCTTCCAGGGCTATCTCGGGCAGCCTCCGGGCGGTTTCCCGAAAAAGCTGCAGGAGCTTGTTCTCAAGGGCAGAGATTACTTCACGACTCGTCCAGGCGAGCTGCTTGCGCCGATTGATTTTGCCCAGGTGAAGGCAGAATTGGAGGAAAAAATCAACCGGGACGCATCCGAGCTTGATGTGTTGTCCTACATCATGTACCCGCAGGTGTTCCTGCAATACGATGCCAGCCTTAAAGAATACGGCGATCTGTCGTTCCTAGAAACCGCTACGTTCTTCTATGGTCTGCGTCCTGGAGAAGAAACGGCAGTCAGCATCGAGCGGGGCAAAACGTTGATTATCAAGCTGATTGCC
>JBLNEJ010000534.1:0-3913 GCA_050262535.1 Clostridia bacterium | reverse complement strand
ATACCTTGAAGCGGCGGCCTTGGAAAATTTCAAACTCTCCCGGACTTTCCTCCGTGCCTGCAAACAAGCTGCCGATCATGATGGCGGAAGCGCCTGCACCGATCGCTTTTGGCAAGTCCCCGGAGTATTTGATCCCACCATCGGCAATGATTGGTACGCCATATTCCCGCGCGACAGTAGCACAATCATAAATGGCGGTGATTTGCGGTACGCCAATCCCTGCAACTACGCGAGTCGTACAGATGGAACCTGGTCCAATCCCTACTTTCACGACGGAAGCGCCTGCTTCAATCAGATCGCGTGTTGCGTCACCTGTTGCTACGTTCCCTGCGATAATGACCAGATCAGGGTACTTGGCACGCAGCTCTCTTACCGTGTCGAGAACACCCTTGGAATGTCCATGTGCGGTGTCTACCGTCAGAACATCGACGCCTGCTTCCACCAATGCCTCGGCACGTTGGAACGTGTCTGCAGAAACGCCGACTGCTGCTCCACAAAGGAGGCGGCCTTGTTGATCTTTAGCAGCATGAGGGTATTGAATGGCTTTCTCGATATCTTTAATCGTAATTAAGCCCTTGAGTACGTTGTTTTCATCCACGAGCGGCAGCTTTTCAATTTTATGCTGCTGCAAAATCGACTCTGCCTGCTGAAGGGTTGTCCCAACTGGCGCCGTAACAAGGTTATCTTTTGTCATTACCTGCGTGATTGGCATTGCAAAATCATGAACAAACCGCATGTCACGGTTGGTGATAATGCCAATCAAATGATTTTCTTCATCGACAATCGGGACACCAGAAATACGGAACTTGGCCATCAGGGCATCGGCATCAGCTACTGTGTGATCCGGCGTTAACGAAAAGGGGTTTGTGATGACGCCGCTTTCCGAGCGCTTTACACGGTCAACCTCGCTGGCTTGCTGCTCAATGGTCATGTTCTTATGAATGATCCCGATTCCTCCCTGACGTGCCATCGCGATCGCCAAAGCTGACTCGGTTACTGTATCCATACCTGCAGAAATCAACGGGATGTTGAGCTTCACATTTTTTCCAAGAATCGTCGTAACATCAACATCGCGCGGAAGAACCTCCGACTTTGCTGGTACGAGAAGCACATCGTCAAACGTCAGGCCTTCTTTCACAAACTTATTCTGCCACACAGGTTGTTTCCCCTTTCGCCCAAAAATGTTTTATCGCAAGTTTAACAAACCGCTCAATTTACTGTCAAGGAATGCTTATATTGTTCGCTTATTACGGAAAATATACCATTTATAACGGGAAAAAACTGAGCTATTCTTGTTATTTTCCGAAAATTCTTTGATTGTGTGGTGAGGGATTTGTTACCTGATTTTTTCCGTTATTTGAGTACGGAGCCAACTGCTCGCAGCTTCCTAAGCGAGTCCTATCGCAATCTTGGCGAGAAGTATGCCGACAAACTTGCCTTTCAGCAAAGCACTCGACTTTTATATACCGTGAAGCTTGCTGACAACTGCTATGAAACGGCATCCTCCTGTGACCGGTTGCTCCAGCCCCTTTTGTTGTTTTACGGTTGTACCCATCTTTTAAAGGCATTGCTCCTGTGCAGGGACCCCGCTTATCCGCAAAATAGCCGATTGCTCCAGCATGGAGTCACCTCACGTAAGGTAAAACGCCTCCCTTATCATCTTCTTGATGATGAAGTGCGCCCGCAAAAAGAAGGGCTGTTTTCCCATGCTGTCAAGCTGCTGGGCCTGCCGGTGCAGCATGAGCGGTATACGATGCGAGATTTGTTTTCATCTATCCCTGAGCTCGCTGCTGACTATACTGCCATCGTTCAAAAAAGCAGCTGGCTTTCTCTTCACTATGAGCCACAGAAAGGAATCCTTTCTTTCCCACCGTCAGAACAGGGGTCGGTGCGCTATTCGCCGCAAACCTTTCTCGACTATGTGCAAAGGTTTTCTCCTGACCCGTTCCAGTTCTCCCTGTCTTCTCTCCCATCTGAATGGAGTGAAGGACAATGTGTGCAAAGTGCTTTCACCAGCAAAGCAAACCTGGAGGAGCACCCGCTATTTGCTCGATCTTCACAGGACTATTTCTATTGGAATGATACCGAGAAGGTACCACCTGTTCCTAGCTGGGCCGTACATTTCCTTATCCTCTATATGCTTGGCATGCTCAGCCGCTACGAGGCGGAGATCTGGGGGGACTTTGTTTTCTCTCATTCCTACTCCGAAATGGTGCTTGTCGAGAAGTTTTTTACCACGCACTTGCAAACCTTTCCGTCTGAAATCGCCTCGCTGATGAATAAAAGCACCGTCCGGCGATAGCTCTCGTCGAATGGTGCTCCTACCTTTGCCTGGACTTTCTCCAGGCTGCTTCACTATATGTGTTTGCCGCATCCCAAATGAGATACTGGTCGATCCCCGCATCTTGACCAGCCTTGATTTGCAAGGCCACCTCTCTCGGTCCATATGTGATATGCCCTTTCACCCACCGCGCTGTAAAATCTTGATACCACGGACGAATGATGGCTGGGTGCTGCCCCCTGTTGCGCATCTGGATATCCCGTTTTTGCGCATCCTGCAACGAGTAATAAATGGTCTCGTACGGCTGGGAATCGGGAATTTTGATTCCGTACGTTCCTCTGGCATAATGAGAAGGATACATCATCGGACTAACATAATCGACCTTTGAACTGATCAGCTCCCACTTCTGCCCGAGTCCCATATCATCTGGAACGGACGGCACCAGTCCAAAAACATCGGCAGAGACGAACACATGATAGGGAGCAAGCTCTTTGCGAGCGTATGCAAGAAAATCCGCAATTACCTCTTGTTTTGCTTTTCCGTTTTGTTGATGAAATTCCACTTCTTGGTCGACCCTTTTTCCATTATCGGGAAAGCGGACGTAATCAAACTGAATTTCCCGGAATCCTTTCTTTGCCGCTTCTTTGGCGATGGCTATATTGTAATCCCATACCTCTTTGCGATAAGGATCAATCCACATTGTTCCCTTTTTGTCCGTCCATACGCCACCAGTCTTTTTTTGCATAGCCCACTCTGCTTTCATTCTCGATAAAAAAGGATCTTTAAAGCAGACGATACGGGCAATGGTATACACATGGTGGTCATGAAGCGTATTCAACAGCTTGTCTACATCGGAAATAAAATTGGTTTTATCCGAGTGAATTTGTCTTACCAGAGGAATTGTCGATTTGTATGTAAGCCGTCCTTCGTCTTCTTTCACATCAATTACCATCGCGTTTAATTCCGTTTCATTTACCAAATTCAGCAGCTTCATAAAATTGCTATTCCCTGCTGTTCGTCCCGTAACATAGATTCCTTTTACCTGAACCGGAATCTGGCTCTTTTCTAAAATATTGGCAGATGAAAGCAGTGCCTCATCCGTCCATTCTTTTGAAGGTACATGCTGTATTGGTTGGGAGATCGCAGGATAAGGGGAGAAAAACGTGACGGTTGCGATTAAAACCACCATTGTAATCAAGGGACAGGACCGGCTCCACATACTCTCTCTCCCTTCGTTTTTCTTTAGTATTTCATCGGTCCCTTGTTTTCTTTCCAGTTGCTCCATACCTCTTTTTTCTACTGAATGAAAAGATTTACTCTCCATCCGCTAAAAATAAAAAAAGCTTCTTTCAGAAGCCATTACGATGATGCTGGTTCTTCTTTTAGAGGAGGCTTTTACCACAGAGAGTGCTGGATGCTACGCTGAGGTACTCTGTCTTGCGCTTACAAATCCCTATACATTCAAAAAGCCAGCCCTTTTATAGGCTGGCCTATATTCACTTACGTACTTATTCCCTGAAAACTGGATACGCAATGTTTTGCTAAAGGATTAATGTGTGGATAAGTCCTCGACCGATTAGTATTCGTCAGCTCCACGCGTTGCCGCGCTTCCACACCGAACCTATCAACCTT
>JBLNEJ010000533.1:0-5663 GCA_050262535.1 Clostridia bacterium | reverse complement strand
ATCCGGTACGCAGATGACCCGCACACGTCGATTCCTGGAGAAACCGGTGCAAGCAAACGCGGCATGTCCTTTACCCCGGAGAAACCGTTTCTGCCTGGCAAAAAACTGATCGTTACCGTTGAAGCGGGCATCCGGACACATCGCTTTTCGTTCGAAACTGCAACGGAATAAGCGAAAAAGCCCTTGCTCCATTCGCCTGTGCAGAATGGTACAAGGGCTTTCCTCTGTTTGTGCAATTAACACCCGATACGCTTTAATTCTTTGGAAAAGGTGGTCAACACCTGAACCTCGCCTGATTCTGTAATGTACAAATCGTCCTCGATCCGTACACCGCCAAGCTCCGGCAAATAAATACCCGGCTCGATCGTAAACAGCAGGCCCGGCTGGATCAACCCGGCATTTTCACCATGAATGGACGGCTCTTCATGAATTTCCAATCCGAGTCCATGGCCGATCCGGTGGTTGAAATACGGTCCGTAGCCACATGCCTCGATATGGTCGCGTGCCGCGCGATCGATCGTCGAAAGGGGCATCCCCACCTGCACCGATTCGATCGCTTTCTGGTTGGCACTGCGTACCGCTTCATAGATGCGCTCCTGCTCAGCCGTCCCTTCACCCATGATAAACGTTCGCGTGATGTCAGAGCAGTAGCCGTCCTTGAAAACACCCATATCCAGCAGCAGGAAATCATTCTCCGCGATCTGGCTGCTGCCGGGATGACCATGGGGCAGCGCTGAATTTTTGCCAGTCAAAATGATTGTGGAAAAAGCAGGACCGTCCGCGCCAAAGACGCGCATCTGATACTCCAGCTCTGCCGTCAGCTCCGCCTCCGTCATCCCGATTTTCGCATGGTTCACCGCATGCTCCATGACCTGCTCAATGATGGAAATCGCCCGGTTGACCAGCACAATGTCATCCGAGGATTTTTTCAGGCGCTGTCCGATGATGTAGCTTTGCAAATCGCTGTACTTTGCATTCGGAAACGCCTCCTTCAGCCGCTCGTACTGCCAGAAGCTGACCGCTTTCTTTTCCACACCGAGCGTACCAAGCGTTACGCCAAGCTTGCTTTGCAAGATTTCATATGGATTTTGCGTATCGGTTACCGGAATAACCGTGCAGCCATGCGCTGCTTCCTGCGCTGCCTCCCGATCCAACGATGGTACGAAAAGCAGCACCTGGTCGTTGCGATTGTCGACGACCAGCGCCATAAACCGTTCATGCGGATTAGCGAAAAATCCGGTCAAATAATAAATGTTGATCGGAAACGTCACCATGGCCGCTTCGATGCCTTGCTCCACCATGTGTACCCGCAACGCGTCCAGCCTGTTTTGATAAAGATTGCTCATGCCCTGCACCTCGATTTATAAAAGAATGAGTTCTTTTGGAGAATGGGTCAACACTTCATTCCCGCCCTCGATGATCAGTATATCATCCTCGATGCGGACACCGCCCAATCCTGGCAAATAAATGCCCGGTTCAACCGTGACAATCATACCTGGAGCAAGCAGCTTTGTACCAGCAACGGAAAAGAACGGCTCTTCGTGGATGTCCAGCCCAATCCCGTGTCCGGTGCCAGAACCGGACAACTCCTCATATCCGTGGCGGACAATTACGTCCCTCATGAAAGCGTCCGCTTCTTTGGCCGTCACACCAGGCTTCATGCCCGCGAGCGCCTGTGTCAGCGATTCCAGTACGATCGCATAGACCCGGCGCAGCTCCTCGCCCGGTTCGCCAACCGCGACCGTGCGTGTCATATCGGAACGGTATCCCTTGTAGTAGGCGCCGAAATCAAGCGTCACCATTTCTCCGCTGGCGATTTCCTTGCTGCTCGCAACGCCATGCGGCAGAGCAGACCGGTACCCGGACGCCACGATTGTATCAAATGCCGACGAGGTTGCCCCTTGCTTGCGCATGAACATCTCCAGCTCGTTGGCGACATCCAGCTCCGTAATGCCCGGTCGGATATACCCGCAGATGTGGGCAAAGGCTGCATCGGCAATCTGCGCCGCTGTTCGGATCGCCGCCTGTTCCTCCGCGGATTTGAACATCCGAAAGCCTTCGATCACACCCGATGTTGGCACCAGCTCAGCTTTTACTTGCTCATCGTATTTGCGATAGTGGCCAAAGGTAAGATGCTCCTGCTCAAAGCCCAGTCTGTTTATCCCCATGCTCTTTGCCTGCGCCGCTGTCTCTGCAAAAATGTTGCCCGTATGCTTGACGACTTCGTAACCCGCCGCTTGCTGCTTGGCCTGATCCGCATAACGGTAATCCGTCACAAGCCGACTTTCGGTCGCCGAAATCAGAACGACTCCTGCCGTACCGGTAAAACCGGTAAAGTAACGACGGTTTTGGGCACTTGTGATGAGCATGCCATCGATGCCCAGAGACGCAAATTGATCTCGCAGCTTTGCAATTTTGTCCACGTTTTCCCCTCCAGCTCTTCATTGAATCGTTTCTTCTCCAGCGTGAAGCGATTCGGTCACCCGGTTAAAATGCAAGTCATATGCCAAGTATCCTCCCATCTGATTCCCCTTTCCAGCCCATGCTTGATCGTGAAGAGAGGGTAATCTGTCAACTAACACATCGGTCAATCGTCTAAATTTCAAGACATTTTCTCAGAAGTTAGACACGTTCCTTTTTATGTGTATTTCTCCTTTTACAGCCTGTGGCGTACGTCATGGTAAAAAAGCTCGGCATGGGAGTTGCAATGCTTTTGAGGCAGACAGGGAGGGAGTTTCCGATGGACCAAGGGAAAACAATCGTATGCCGCTGTGAGGAAGTAACGTTGGAAGAGCTGGTACAGACCGCTCAAACCTTTCAATGCTCATCGCGGGAGCTAAAGCTTCGGACAAGGGCGGGAATGGGCTACTGCGGCGGACGAACCTGCCGCTGTCTGGTCGATGCCATCGCCCATCGAATCAACGGACAGACCATGTCCCACAGCGTTGCGCTCGGTTATCAGCCACCGGTGCGCCCCATTTCGTTCGACATGCTTGGAGGTACCAAATGAAACGATATGGCCGAATTGAACAACATCCCGTCCTGGGTGCCATGCCAGAGCGCAAGAGCATCTCATTTCGGTTTGACCATACCCAGTATGAAGCGCTCGATCAGGAAACGATTGCCGCCGCCTTGCTTGCCAACGGCATTCGCACGCTGCGGGTTCAGGAAGAGTCGGGAACACCGAGAGGAATTTACTGCAACATTGGACACTGCTTCGAATGCCGCGTCACTGTGAATGGCAAGCAAGGGGTACGCGCTTGTCTGACGCTCGTTGAGGAAGGGATGGAGGTATTGTCGGGTCGTCCCTTCCCGACTCCGCTGAAGAAAGGAGTGCATCACGCATGAGCCAGACGGTCATTATCGGGGCGGGTCCTGCCGGACTTGCTGCTGGGATTGCGGCAGCGATGCGCGGGGTCCGCGTGCGAGTCATCGACGAATTTGTGAAGCCGGGTGGCCGCTTGCTTGGTCAGCTTCATCAAGAGCCGAATGGCGACTGGTGGAACGGTATTGAAGAGGCACGACAGCTGTTCGATGAGGCAAAAGCTGCTGGCGTCAACATCGAGCTGGGTACTTCCGTGTACGACTTGCGGCGAACGGAAACCGGCTGGAGCGTTGCCACCACCAATGGCATCATCAACACCCCTTCCGTACTGCTTGCTACCGGTGCTGCCGAAACCGCCGTACCGCTGCCTGGCTGGACATTGCCCGGCGTCATGTCGATCGGCGCCGCACAGGTGATGACGAATGTGCAACGCGTCCGCGTCGGAGCTCGCGGCATCGTGATCGTGGTGAACATTTTGTCGGTTGCCATCACGCGTGAGCTGCAGCTCGCAGGCATCAAGGTGGATCGGATGGTACTACCGCCGGTCAATGAACTGAATGAGCATGCCGCCCAACCGTTGCATGTGATGAAGTCGATGCTCCGTGTCGCACACCTTGCTCCGTCCGGGCTCATCCGGCTTGGCAGCCAATTGATGCAAAGCGAAGGGATGCAAAAGCTTGGCGTCCGGTTTTTCCCGCCATCCGGTGTAAGCATGTGGGGAATTCCGATCCAGTTGCGAACCGCCGCACTCGAAATCGTCGGTGAGCGGCAAGTGGAGGGAGTGCGAATCGCCCGCATCACGCCTGACGGGGACCCGATTCCCGGCACGGAAAAGCTGATTTCAGCCGATTTCGTTTGCATTGCCGGCGGCCTGTATCCTTTGGCAGAGCTGGCTGCAGTGGCAGGCTGTCCTTTTGCTTATATCCCTGAGCTGGGCGGACATGTTCCTTTGCACAACAAGGAGATGTCTACCCCGCTGCCCGGCTTATATACCGCAGGCAACATTACCGGAATTGAAAGCGCCAAGGTGGCAAAAGCCCAAGGCACCGTCGCCGGTCTGGCGATCGCCAATCGATATGGCCCACATGCCGGACACCTCTCGTCTGCCTTGAGTACCGCGATTGAACAGGTTCAACACGTTCGGGCGCAGGCGACCATTCAGTTCCACCCTCACATCGAGGAAGGCCGCAAGCGCGTTGCTGCCCTCTTTGATGCCCATCAGCAATCGGAACAGCCGATTGTCTCCCCTCGATAAGTGATGGGGGAAAGCGCCCTGATAAGCTGCACGCACTGCCAGCTCAATCATGAGGACGTTTTGGCCCCCTGCTTATACAACCCCCAATTTCTTTTTTCTTTGCAAAACCCCGTTTTCCCGACGAGTCTTCTTGGGAAAACGGGGTCTTTTTTCCTGTGAACAGCCGCTTAAATTGGCTTTTTCAACCAAAAAGGAAAAATGTTACAGTTGGATGAAGCTGGTGAAAACTTTGTTAAAAGTATGTCACAATTAATCAAATGTGTTGTATATAGCATTTCATTCATGTATATTGTATATCACAAATGTTAGCTATTTTCTGACAATGCATGAGAAAGAGAGGAGTGCCGCCATGCTGAAAATTATCACCCTGACGCCAAAGAAAGACCTGATTCCTGCCGCTCTGCAATTTGTTCTAAACATCGCCCTGATCCTGCTTGGCATCATGCTCAGCATCCTGCTTGCCAAGGAGCTGCTTCATTTTTGCATGGTGATTCTGTTCGAGAATGCGAGCTTTCACTACTTTCTCGAATCCATCCTCGTCTTTTTTCTTTACTTCGAGTTCATCTCGATGATCGTCAAATATTTTCGGGACAACTACCACTTTCCTCTCCGCTATTTTCTGTATATCGGCATTACAGCGATGATCCGCATCATCATCGTGGATCACAACAATCCGCTTAATACGCTGATTAACTCCGGAGTCATTTTGACACTGATCATCAGCTATTACATCATTAACAAGACGCCTCGTGAACGGCCGTAACCTGTACTGCTACGAGCGTTCCAGCATTTTTTTCAGCTTGCTTTCTGTCGGGGAATTCGGATCAGGCGTATAAATGCTGCACCGCAGATCTGAACTCCCCTGAACCTGCAGGGATGTCAAATGAAACAGCATCTTCCCTGCCTTGGCATGTCGGAATTCAATCAAAACCTCCGGTGCCGATTTGACCTCGCTTTGCTGCCACAGATGGTCGAAATCCGGATGAATCTCCTTCATTTCTTCAATAAATCGGTCATACCAGTCATCCTCCACATATTGACCGTAATACGCGCGAAATATGGCAAGATACCCCCTGATAAAAT
>JBLNEJ010000532.1:0-7310 GCA_050262535.1 Clostridia bacterium | reverse complement strand
CATCCAGCCAAAATCGGTGATCATGTAAAAAATTTCATCCTCTTTCACGTCGAATACGAACAGCCCTGCTTCCGCCGTCTTCACTGCGATCCCGCCATGGACGTGGACGATTCCCTTGGGCTTGCCCGTCGTACCCGATGAATAGCTGACCATGCACATATCCTCCGCATCGGTCTGCACGGTCTCAAAGGCGTCTGAGCTGCCCCCGACCAATTCACTCCACTTGTAGTCACGGTCTGTCATCGTGCAGTGATTTTCACCAAATCGGTTGGCGACGATGACTGCTCTGACCGTCCGGGCCGATTGCAGCGCCTTGTCCAGCGTCTGCTTAAGCAACACCTTGTTGCCACCACGGAAAAACCCGTCGGCTGTAACAACGGCACACGCTTCTACATCGTTAAGGCGCAACGCGATCGCCTCCGGTCCAAACCCGGAGAACAACGGTACCGCTACGGCACCCGCTTTGTAGATTCCGTACAGGGCGATCACCGTCTCGGGAATCATCGGCATGAAAATCGCAACCCGCTCCCCCTTACCGATGCCCAGTTGATGGAGCGCATTGGCAAAACGGTTCGTTTCCCGGTACAGTTGCTTGTAGGAGTAGGTCCGCGCTTCGCCATCCTCCCCTTCCCACATAACCGCGATCCGCTCCGAAGTCTCCTCATTCACCGCCCATTTGTCCAGCATGTTGTCAACCAGGTTGATCTTGCCGCCGGTAAACCATTTCGGCCAGACCATTCCCCCTGTCAAATCCACAATTTCCTCATACGGCTGCGAAAATTGAATGCCGGCAAATTGGATAAACGCTTCCCAGAACCACTTGATGTCGGTTTCCGATTTCTTGATGAATGCGTCATAGTCAGCGATACCATGAAGGTCCATAAATGTGCGCACATGCGTTTTTTCATTTTCGTCAGGCGTCCATACAATCGGTCTGTTTCGCATTTTGTTCAGCTCCTCAGCTTTGGATTTCTGTTCTGGGCTTGCAGAACTCATTGATCACTTCGGCAAGAATGCTCGTCATTTTGACCAGGCTGTCAAACTCGACGTATTCGACCGCTCCGTGCAATCCTGCCCCTCTCGGACCAAAAATGACCGTTGGCACCCCTGAAGCATGAAGGATCGAGGAATCGGCCCAACCGGAAAACCCGGAAATGGACTGGGCTTCACCGGTCTGGTTGGCGTATGCGCGTGTAAGCGCTCTTACAATTGACTCATCCGCAGCGATCTCGAATGGTTCACGCACAAATGTGATTTCGTAGGTAGCCTGAAACGTTTCGTCGGTCTTGTGCAAATGCCTGAGCAACACATCCATTTCCCGCTCAATGTCGGCAGCGGTTTCTCCCGGAATCGTTCTTCTTTCCAGCTCGATCCGGCATGAAGCGGGATAGGTGGACAGTTCCGTTCCTCCGCTGATGATCGATGCATGGATGGAGGGTGCTCCCAGGATCGGATGCGTTTTTTTCTCAAGCTCGTGTGACAGAGGCTCCAGGGCGGCGAGCAGCTTTCCCGCTTTCACAATCGCATCGATTCCTTCCTTCGGTCGACTGCCATGTGCGGCTATTCCTTTGACCTCAACCGTGATCCATGCAAATCCCTTATGGGCAATCATGGCTTTCAGGTCGGACGGCTCGCACACGATAGCTGCATCGGCGGTAAACGCCTTGACCAACGCCTCGGTTCCAATGCTTTTGAATTCTTCATCCGCCACGAACGTGAGAATGACATCTCCGGCCAGCCGTTGACCTGCTTGCTTCAGCGTATCGACAGCAAGGATCATCGCAGCCAGACTACCCTTCATATCGCAACTACCCCGCCCATACACGTTGCCGTCACGGGTATCGGGGGAAAGCGGATCAATCTGCATATTGCTAATGCCGACGGTATCCATATGCCCGTTGAGCAAGAGCGACCTGCCGCCTCCCGTCCCCTTCCAGATTCCGATGACGTTCACCGCTTTGTCCGTTAACGGTTGTACCTGTACGTCAAGCCCCATGGACTCCAGCATTCGGTGGATATAATCGGCTAGCTCCCTCTCACCAGGGCCATCCTTCGCCAGATACGGATTGACGGAATTGATGCGGATCAGGTTTTGCAAGACTTCGAGCAGTTTGTTCTCGTCAACAGGAAAAGGTACCGCAAACTGCGCCGATTGTTCCATTCGTTTCCCTCCTAACTTTTCGGAAAAGTCTGACAAGTGATAGCGTAGACATCTACCACTTATTGTAATATAGACATGCCCGGCCAGGCAAAAAAAAGAAAAGCCGATGTGTCACATCAGCTTCTCCATAGCCTGAATCAATTGTTCGGTGATTCCTTTTGGGATTTCCGGATCGGTGGCACTCCGGTAAATGGCCAGCAGCTGCTCCTGATGCCCATTCGCTTTGCCGAGCCACCGGGTGGCCTCACCCATTTTGGCAGAATAACGCGCCTTGATCTCTTTCAAGTCGCGCGCAAATCGTTCGTCTGTTTGCGGGACGATCGTGCGCTCATACATATCGACGATTTCGTCCCCCTCCCGACTCGGGAAATATTCATGGGGGGCCGTACTGTCAAAAATGCAGACGTTTCGCTCCGGGATGAGCACCATGTCCAGGCTGTTGGGGTCAAAGCCACAATGAAATATCTCCGTATCGTAGCCCTTTTGTTCGGAGGCTGCGGCGATCTTTTTCAGCATGGTTGACTTGCCTGAACCTGGCCGTCCTTTGATGAAATATCGCTTCTCGATGGTCTTGGTCAAATCCTGGATATAGTCAACGGCACCGACGCAGGTTGCAGCACCAAAATATTGGTGACGCACGCGAGCAGATTTGTTCCGTGTTCCTTCGCCGAGCAGCAGTTGGATCATTTCACGCGTCACCCGCCCCGCCGCTTCCATGTTCATGTTGGAAATATAAATATGCTCCCATTCATCATGAATTTGCAACGCTTGGGCAAACGATTGTGTCGCCTGCTTCCGGCACTCGCTCACAGACTTGGAAAGCTGAACGATTTCCTCTTTGCGCGCAGTCAGGCCCGCTTGATCCCAGGCGTTTTCTGCATGAATCGTTTTTTCGATAACGCCGGGGGCTAACGGTTCATAGCTATACGGGGCAGAGCCGTCAACAACCCCCATGTTCAATGCGGGAATGAGCACACCATCGAAGCGTTCACGATTTAATGGCGTATGCATCCACTCCACCGCCAGGCCACGAGCAAGCGCTGCATTTCCGACTGACTGAATGATCTCCGATGTGCCTGCTCCCTGTCCGCCGGTCAGGATAAACAGCGGATCCATTCCCTGCAAGATCGATGCGTAAAAATGGCGAAATCCCTTCGCCGTATTCCCGCCCGCAAAAAAATGACGTTCTTTTGTTTCCATCGTAGCCAACCTCTCCTTCGGGCAAAGCATCTATGCGCGGATACAACAGTCTATGCATCGAAACGCAATAGGTGTTTGCCCAAAGAGGTTAAAGGCCGAGTAGCTTCACGGTTTCTTTCTGCTTCAACGATTCGATCATGTCCAGCCATTCTGTCGGCTTGTTGGCGAGAATCGCGTAATAGGTGGTCAAAAATTGTACGACAAGTGCAGCTGGCAGTTCTGTCACGCTGTCATCTACCGGCATGAAGCCAAGGTCAAGCCCGCTTACCGCAGATGCGCCATTGTCCTCCCAGGATGGATGCACGTAGGAAAAGTCAAGGCGTTTGTACCCGAGATGAGAAAGAACCTCACGGCGTACGTACGGGTCCATGACTTTTACCTTTCCTTGGAATTTTTCTTCCACACGGTACGGATCATAAATTTCCGCGAACATGCCCAGGCTTGTCTGTCCTGTTGATTTTGCCCACTCCAGCAGGTCGGCTTCACGGTTTTTGGCAAGGAAGCGGCCGATGCTGAGTCCAGCCTTCCCGACAATGGTAAAATCAGTCATTGCCACGTTCATATCCGAATAGTACCGATACTCGGTCGCTCCGACGACTTCGCCTTCGTGGACGGCGACATACACACGCAGGCCCTCATCTCCGAGCGGCCCTTCCCACTGCGAGAATTCCAGCACTTCCTCCGGCGGAAAAACCGACTGCATGAAGGCGTGCATTTTGGCAAACAACGGATCGTCAATTTTTGTAATGCGTATGTATTCCATGTAGAAATTCCTCCTAATATGTTGATTGTGCAAGGAAAGCAACGGATTCATTATAAACCAGTTCTCATGTGATTGTTTAGTCCTTTCAAACGGTTCCTTGCACACTTCCCAGCGGAAGCATTGTGTCGAAATGAAGAAAACGATGATACTTCCTGCGCTTTCCCAGGAAACACTGCTTATTTCCAGATCATGAACAAGCCCAGGCTAATCAATCCACCTATGAGAGAACTGATGAGATTCACCCAATCATTGCCGAGCCACTTCTGTCCATGCGCATGAAAGGTTGGCTTGCCGCAGTGATGAGATACTTCCAGCTCCTTTCCGCACGCCTGACAGCGGTTTTTTCGTTGCCATTTTGCACCAATGAAGGAGTCCGCGAGTGAACCGCATAATCCAGCGATCGCACCGATGACAAGCAGGCGATACCGTATATCCGCTGATACCTCTGCACCTGCTCCCGCAACAGTTGAAGCAGTCCACATGATTCCTCCGATAAAACTTCCTCCTAGAGCGGAAGCAATCAAGCCCAGGAGACTGACCCCTCCCGAAGTTCCTGCCTCCACTCGCTTTCCTGTCACAATGGAGTAGGGCTGGGTTCTGCTTAGCCCACCAATTTCCGTCGCCCACGTATCTGCCGTGACTGTGGCCATTACGCCTGCATACAGGCAAATCCAGTACTCGGCAGGACTGACTGCATGAGCGATGCAAAGTAAGGACGCCAGCCCGCCATTTGCCAGTACTTGTCCGACATCACGCCGTCCACTCTTTTCATAGGTGGATTCCACCTTCGCTTTTGCCGCATGCTTCCATTTGGTCAAAAGCGAAGAGGACACAAAAAAACCGATCATGGTGGCAAACCAGATCGTACTTCCAAGAGCGTAGAGTACGGTTCCCACGAGAATGGCCCCAACCGCACCCGATCCCGATAAAGAGCCCTTGCGGAAGGCAAGCAAAGCGACAGCGCCGCTGCAAAGGATGCCGATCAGCCAGTTTGCCATCCTCTTCCCTCCTTTAACGGCTATAGGTTCCAAGACGTTTCATAATTTCATCAAACCATATCCGATCGTTCGTATCAACTGCGAGATGCGCCAATGCGAGCAGGTCTTCCCGGGTAATCATGGAGCTGGTCAACGGCTGTGCAATCGAGAACGGGACAAAAAAATACTTATTGATGGAGGGAACGTACACGTTGTAGGAGCTTTTCTCTTCTACGATGCGTTCCACATAGGCCACGTATTCGAAGCTTTTTCCGCGAGCGTCCTGGTATTTAAAGCTGAGTATATCTCCAATTGAAAGCATAGCATCCTCCCCCCTGTATCAGTTTATGAAGGAGGCTTAGCCAGCGTTTCTCTTGAACAAGCGAAAAAGCCCGAGGCGATTGCCCTCTCAGGCTTTTGCTTGTGATTCATGCTGTACCATTTTTTTCGTTCTGCTAAACAATTCCGGGACTGCAATGCCGAACATAATGATACAAATGCCTAACCATTGCAAGGCGGTCACGGACTCGTGAACGATCACACTTGAGAAAAAAACAGCACTCGGAAGCTCGGCAGCTCCAATAATGGTGGACAAGCCTACGCCTACCCGTGGAATCCCGAGGTTCAAACAGACAGCGGGGAGCGCGCTTCCGAACACTGCCAAGATCAGCGCCCAAAATAACAGGCCGTCCAAAAGCGTACCATCCACCAGGTAAACCGGAGGGTACATGATCGAGATAAACAGGCCGGAACCGGTCACGATGATTGCCGAGCGTTTCCAAATTTTCAACTCAGTTGCAATTTTCCCACTAAAAAAGAAATACATCGCGTAGGTGATGGCTGAAAGGAACGCCAGCAATATGCCAAACAGGCTGTACTGGCTCACATCAGTGTCGAGCACCCCTGCTGCAAATACAGTACCAATGAGCAGCAGCGCAATTGCGAGCAGCTTCGCATTGCTCGGCCGCTGTCGATTCAAAACCGCTTCGATGAGGATTCCGATCCAAATAAACTGAAATTGCACAACGGTCGACAAGGAAACGGACAGGTATGCGAGCGAGCGATAATACAAATAACCGGTCACTCCGATTGTTGCCCCTACCAACAGCAACTGGGCAAACTGTTTGACGGAAACCTTCTCCCGTCCTCCCATGATGGTTGCGAGGATCCACATGAGCAAGGCGGCAAACAGATTTTGGCTGCCATTTACCTGGCCGATGGAAAAGCCATCTGCAAAGGCAAGCTTAGCAAAAGGGGGCAAGAAGCCGTAGCTGCTTGCCCCTATAAATACAAATAACATCCACCTCATGTCTGAGGTTACCCAATCACAATATTCACAAGTCGATTTGGTACGACAATGCACTTCTTGATCTCGCGTCCTTCAATGGCTTCCCGAACCGTTTCCAGTGCGAGCGCTTGCTCCTTCAAGCTTTCCTGATCTGCGCCGGTTGGAACGACAAGACGGTCTTTGATTTTGCCGTTTACTTGAACGGCAATCTCCACTTCGTTGTCGATGGTAAAGGCTTCCTCATATTCAGGCCACTTCTCGTAGGAGAGCGTGTTGTTGTGCCCCATCTTCTCCCACAGCTCTTCGGCAATGTGCGGTGCCAATGGAGCAAGCAGCAGGATGAATTGTTCCATCGCTTTTTTCGGCAGAACGGTTTCCTTGTTGGCTTCGTTGAGGAAGACCATCAGCTGGCTGATCGCCGTATTGAAGCGCAAATTCTCCAGATCAGTTGAAACTGCCTTGATCACTTTATGCAGAACGCGCTTGAAGCTGTCGCTTCCTTCCGTGTCCTGAATCTTCGGATTGAGCACGCCCTCTTCTGGGAAGAACATGCGCCATACGCGGGTCAGGAAGCGGTGGGAGCCTTCTACCCCGTTGTCGCTCCAAGGCTTCGCGGATTCCAGCGGTCCCATGAACATTTCGTAAATACGCAGCGTATCCGCACCGTACTGGTTCACGATATCGTCCGGATTGACTACGTTGCCGCGCGATTTGCTCATCTTCTCGTTGTTTTCGCCGAGAATCATCCCTTGATTGACCAGCTTGTGGAAAGGCTCTTTCGAATCGACTACGCCGATATCGTACAGCACTTTGTGCCAGAAACGGGCATACAGCAAGTGCAGTACGGCATGCTCGGCACCGCCGATATACAGATCAACCGGAAGCCATTTACGCTGAAGCTCCGGCGAGCACAGCTCCTTA
>JBLNEJ010000531.1:0-3388 GCA_050262535.1 Clostridia bacterium | reverse complement strand
GAGGGCATTGACGATCTGGAAGGCAGCTTGCTTAAGGAAGTGCGAAAAGCCGTCGGGTATGAGATCCCGCTTGTTGTGACGCTTGATTTGCACGGTAACATCACCGATACGATGGTGAACGAAGCGGACGCGCTGCTAGGTGTCCACCTTTATCCGCATACCGATTGCTATGAACGCGGTCGTGAAGCGGTGGAGCTCGTGGAACAGATGGTGGCGGGAAATGTCGTCCCCAAGATGCATTTAGTCAAGCTTCCGCTGATCATTCCGACATCCACGACCAATCTGTCGCCGGCGATGGATATCAATGAAGCTTGCTGGCAATGGGAACGTGAGCCTGGTATGATCGATTGCGCATTCTTTCACGGGTTTCCGTACACGGATATTCCAGAGGTTGGGGTAACCGTCGTCTCGATCGCAAACAACAATGCTGATTTGGCCAAGCGGGCCGGCGAAGAGGTTGCGAGGCTGATCTGGGAAAAACGGGATGAATTCGCAGCAAAGGTCGTATCTCCAGAGGAAGGGATTCAGGAAGCATTGAAGGCAGATGCCTTTCCGGTTGTCATCAACGAAACCTCCGATAATCCCGGCGGCGGAACGCCAGGGGATGGCACGCATCTGCTGCGCGCGATGCTTGCGGCGAACCTGGAGGACGCGTGCTTTGGCATCATTTACGATCCTGAGGTTGCCCAGATTGCGCATGATGCAGGAGTGGGAGCGACGATCAATGTGCAGCTCGGCGGGAAAACCGACTCGATTCACGGTGAGCCGATTGAGCTTTCCGCCTATGTGAAATGTTTGTCAGATGGCTCCTTCATCACGTCATCGCCGATGGGAGCTGGATTGCCGGTTCATCTCGGCAAGTCGGTGCGCTTGCAGGCAGGCGGAGTAGATATCATCGTCTGCTCGGTGAAAACCCAGGTGATTGATGAGCAAATTTATCTTTTGCACGGCATCGATGTCACCACATACAAGATTGTTGCGCTGAAATCGAGCCAGCACTTCAGAGCAAGCTTCGAGCCGATCGCCAAGCAAATTATTACCGTAGACTCACCAGGCCTCACCACCTTGCTGTTTTCCTTCTTTGACTATAAGCGCTTGGTCAGACCCGTCTACCCTCTTGATGAAGTAACGTTACCCTAACAGATACGGCAGCAACGATGAAAAATTTTAGGACAGGTGATTTTGATGGAGAGTGTTCACGAACGAATTCGCAAAACATATGATCAGCTGACATCGCAGCAAAAATTGGTAGCAAAATTCATCCTTGATGAGCCGAAGCAAGTGGCTCTCCATCGTGCAAAGGTAATTGGGGAAATCACAGGAACGAGTGAAACCACCGTCATTCGACTGTGCTATGCACTTCACTATTCAGGCTTCAGCGAACTGCAAAATGAGATTCGCCAGTCCTTGCTGTTTCCTGCAACCAGGGAAAATCCGATCCAAACCTATCACGACACCACGGATCAGCTGCGAGATGAGGATGACATCGTTGCGATCACGATGGAGCAGGACCTTGCTTTTATCCAAAATACATTGAACGGGCTGGACCACCGCTTGCTCGACAAAGCGATTGAAAAAATCATTCAAGCCAAAAAAATCGTCGTTGTCGGCGGGCGCACGACCTATGCTCCGGCATACTGGCTCTCCTTTGCGCTTAACATCGTCAAGGGGAATACGCATTTGTATCGAGGCCAGGTCGATGATGCCAACCACCTGATTTCCGAAGCAAATAAAAGCTGGCTGGTGATCGTGCTTTCCTTTCCGCGCTATTTGCAAGATACGATCTTTTTTGCGCAGGCAGCCAAAGACAAAGGCGCGACAATCGTTGCCATCACGGATGACGACCTTGCTCCGATCGGACCGTATGCCGATGTGTTGATCAAGGTTACAACCCCATCGCCGACGACATTAAAGGGAATGCCGACGATTTTTTCACTCTTGAATGTGCTGGTCAGTGGAATTGCGCAGGCGGATCTGGTAAGGGTGCAAAAACGGATCAAGATGTACGATGAGACTAGTCAGCAATTCTATCCTTTTGTCAAACAAAATGAATGATCGCAAAAAGGAGGTTGCATGAATGAAAAAAAGAACGTCGGGAGTAAAACGCTTGGCATCGATTGGCTTGGGGATTACGCTGCTTCTGTCAGCGTGTTCCTCATCGTCAACGGGCACCACGCCCCAGAATGCGCAGCCAGCGCCCAGCACTCCCCAAGGGCAAGGAGAAGCCTCTGCTCCACAATCAGGAGGGACGCTGGTTGTCTCGGCATTGGTCGAGCCGGACACGATGGACCCGCAGAAGACGAATTGGCTGGATAATACCAACAGCCAGCCCTACGATACACTGCTCAGCAGGGATATGAATGGAAAGCTGGTCCGTCATTTGGCTGAATATTTCGAAGTTTCTGATGATGGGAAGATTTGGACGCTTGTCATGCGCAAGGATATCACGTTCCATTCCGGCGCACCTGTTACTGCTGAAGCTGTTAAGGCGAGCATTGAACGGTTCGTACAGATTTCGCCAAACAAGGATTTGGCAGGTCCGATTGAAAAAATCGAAGCGACGGATGAACATACGGTAAAAATTCACTTCACCGAGCCCTTTGCGCCATTCGCCAACATGCTGGTCGGGACGTTCCTCGCCCCACTTGACCCTGAACGATTGAAGGAAAAAGGCGACAAGTTCGGCGAAGCGCCTTTGGCGACAGGCCCGTTCATGAATCCGGAGGTCAAACGCGGCGCATCGGTCACGTATCAGAAGAATCCGAATTACAAATGGGGTCCTGCTTTTGCCGACAATCAAGGCGCGCCTTACGTTGATCAACTGGTATTCCGTTTCTTGAAGGATGACGATACGCGCATTCTTGAGTTCAAAAAAGGAACGATTCACATTTTGCAGGATGTGCCGACCACCTATGTGCAGGAACTGCAAAGCATACCTGGTGTCAAAATCGAAAAAAGCCTGGAGCAGGGCTTCCGCTATCTCGGCTTTAACAACAAAAATCCGAAATTCAAGGATGTCCGCGTCAGACAAGCAATTGCCATGGCTGTAGACCGTGAGCCGATCGTACAGTTTGCGATGTCGGGCTTTGCTCAGCCGGTTTTCGGACCGTTGCCGCCAACCATCCCGGGTTATAGCGAAAAGGTAGAGAGCATGGCGAAGCAAATGTACGCCCGCAATATTCCTAAGGCAAAGGAGCTGCTGGCGGAAGCAGGCTACACGGATCCAAATGGAGACGGAATCGTGGAGAAGGACGGGAAGCCGTTCTCGCTGGAATTGATGCTGCCGAATGATCCGTCCTTGCAGCGGATTTCACAGATTTTGCAGAGCCAGTTGAAGGAAATCGGAATAGACATCAAGATTGCTGTGCTCGACATTGCCACGCTTAAG